>JAQXFY010000105.1 GCA_029006015.1 bacterium | reverse complement strand
ACGCTTAAGGAACCCGATGTGCTGCCCAGTCGCATCCCCAATTTGCTGATTAACGGCGCTTCCGGTATTGCGGTAGGGCTTGCAACCAATATTCCGCCGCACAACCCGGCCGAGGCCATCGATGCCGTGCTGGCACAGATGGAAAACCCGCGCATCACCTTGGCCGAGCTGATGCAAAAGCTGCCCGGGCCGGATTTCCCGACCGGCGGCATCATGGTGCCCGGAACAGGGCTGGAGGAGGCTTATCGCACGGGCCGTGGCCGTGTATTGGTGCGCGCCAAGTGCCATATCGAAAAAGTGGGTACCTCCCGCCAGGCCATTGTCATTACGGAGGTTCCCTATCAGGTTAAAAAAGCCGCCCTGCTGGAAAAAATTTCCAAGCTGAGCGAGGAAAAAAAGGATATCCTGGGCGGCATCTATGATGTGCGGGATGAATCGGACCGGGATGGCATGCGCGCGGTCATCGAACTGAAAAAGGATGTAGATCCCCAGTGTGTGCTGCATTATCTGTATAGATACAGCGATATGCAGGTAACCTTTGGCATTAACATGGTGGTCATCCAAAACGGAAAGCCCGTACAATTGGGGCTGAGGGAAATCGTTGCCGCCTATATTACCCATCAAAAGGATGTGGTTACCCGCCGTACCCGGTACGAGCTGGAGGAGGCGCGCCGCCGCGCCCATATTTTAGAGGGCTATATCATTGCGGTGGATAACATTGACCGGGTGATTAAAATTATCCGTTCCTCCAAATCCGTAAAGGAGGCGCGCGATACCCTGCGCCAAACCTTTGCCTTAAGCGAAATTCAGGCCCAAGCCATTTTGGATATGCCGCTGAGGCGTTTGACCGCCTTGGAAATTGATGCCCTTCGCAAGGAATATAACGATATATTGGAATTGATAAGCCAGTTGGAGGGCATTCTCAAAAGCGAAAAGAAGCTGATTGGGGTTATCCGCAAGGAGATGCTGGATATCCGCAAACGTGTGGCCATTCCGCGCAGAACGTTGATCCTCCAGCAGGCGGAGGCTGAAACCCCGCCGCCGCCCCCCGCCGCTAGCGAGCCGCAGCCCTGTGTGGTTGTGGTTTCCCAATCGGGCTATGCCAAGCGCATTGCCATGAAAACCTACCAGCGCCAGACGGCCGAGGGGGGCGATGCGCTATCCTGGGTGATCCAGACGGTGGATACCAGCCGGCTGCTCGCCTTTACCAGCCTGGGACAGGCTGCATGGATAGCGGTAGACGCGCTGCCCGATGCCAAATGGAAGGATCGTGGCGTGCCGCTGGCCAATCTGTGCGGCGGGCTGGAAAAAGGGGAAACCGTGGTGCAGCTGTTTGCCGAGGAAAGCCTGCCCTCGGAAGGGGATATCCTGTTTTATACCCAAAATGGCATGGCCAAGCGCACCGCAACGGTGGAATATCAAACGCGCAAAAGCCGGGTGCAGGGTATGTCGGTAAAGCCGGGCGATAAACTGATCGGCGTGGAAATCATGCGGCCCGGCAGCAATGTTTTGATGGTTTCCAACAATGCAATGGCAATCTGCTTTGCCGGGGAAGACGTGCCGCAAACCGGGCGTGTAGCCGGCGGTGTTAAGGGCATGGCTCTGGCCGAAGGGGCGCATATTTTGCTGGCCACCCAGGTGGAGGATGAGGGCGAACTGCTGCTGATCTCCGAGCGTGGCTATGGCAAACGCAGCCTGGTGGTGGATTTTGAGCGGCAAGGCCGCAACGGCAAGGGCCTGAAGGCTTTCGATTTTAAGAAAAACGGCTCAAACGGCAGCCGGTTGGCTGCTGCCATGCTGGTTAAAGATCCCTACGAGGTACGTATTACCTTAAAAAATGGGGAAGAAAGCCGTATCAATACCGAGGCCATTATGATCGAGCCCCGTGCCTCATCGGGCCGCCCGCTGGCAATGGTGGTGCTGGATAACGTGGTAACAAGCGCGGAAAGGGTGCTGTAAGCGATAAAACCCTGGCCTGTGTGGATTGGCCGCTGACGCCAACCGCCATCCCAAGAAAATGACATTTTGATAGAAACGGCGCACATAGAAAGATGCATCCATCTTGGCTTAACAAAAGCAGCGGGCTAATCCGCTGCTTTTGCTGCGTTAAAAAGCAAAATAGGCGCATGGCTGCCATTTCAGCCCACGGATTCAGCCCAAAAAGATATGCTTTTTGGAAATGGGCGGTTGTGGCGGCGCAAAAGGTATCATATGTTTTTGCCGGCAGTAGGTTTGCCCAAAATTGCCCGGTAAAAGCAGGGGGCTATTTATGGCCATGGCAAGCAGGCGGGGCAGCCGGGGCAAAACGGCACGGACGGTTATCGGCCGCCCCTTTGCGGAGGCGGATTTACGCAAAGGCGCCGCTTGGGCGGAAAACGGCATACAAATTGCATAACGACTTTTTTCCCCGAATAGGATGAACCACCAATGAAAATGGGCGGTGGAGATTATGTACATGGTGGTCGTCGATAAAAAACGGATTATTTCAATAGCCGTCATCGCAGCTGTTGTGCTGGCCGGTATAATTGGGCTGATCGCCGCGCTGACGGGTGGCTCATCCAGCCAAACCCTGGCCCCGCAGGCAACAGGCAGGCTGCTTCCGGTTTACCGGGTGGAGGAGCCAAACAAGCGCATTGCCCTAACCTTTGATGCCGCCTGGGGGCAGGAATATGTGCAGCAAATTTTGGATACGTTGGATCAATATAAAGTAAAGTGCACTTTCTTTATGGTGGGCTACTGGGTGGATAATTATCCCGATCTTGCCCGGATGATCGTCAGCCGTGGGCATGAAATCGGCAACCATTCCACCAATCACCTGCACATGCGCGAGCTGACGCGCGAGCAGATGGAAGCCGATATTGCCGGTATGAACGAAAAAATGATTCAGGTTACCGGCAAAAAACCGGCCTTGTTCCGCTGCCCATTCGGCGAATATAATGATTTGCTTTTGCGTGTGGCGCAGGAACAGGGGCTGGTTGCCGTGCAATGGAGCGTGGATGGCAAGGATTGGGATGGAAAAAAGGCAGAGGAAATCACCAAACGGGTTACACAGGCCCAACCGGGGGATATTGTGCTGCTGCATCTCAATTCCCAAGAGGTGGCCAAGGCGCTTCCCGATATCCTGGATAGGCTGAGCGCAGACGGG
>JAQXFY010000104.1 GCA_029006015.1 bacterium | reverse complement strand
GTTGGGAGCCGTCCGGCTCAAGGACGAGTTTTGCCTCTGTGCTATAAAAATCGGCGATATATTTGCCAAGCACCTTTTGCCTGGAAAAACGGACAGGATAGCAGCGCAAAAAGTCGTACTACAGATGACGTTCTTCTTTTGTCCTTTCTTTTCGCAGCTGCTTGGCCAATGGAACCAACTGTTTATTATGCTTCGGCTGCATGACAATCCCTCCGTCACGGCTTGGCCGTGCCACCTCCCTTTACACAAGGGAGGCTTTGGTACGGTGCGAAATCGCACATGATGCATTACACCAAACGGTGTATAGAAGTGCGCCCTTTATCTATTCGACCAATTGGAATTGGTCAAATTAAACCAAAGTGCTTGGCAATGATACCACAGACCTCTTCTCTTGTATCTTTCCCTGTATCTTGTCGAACTACCGTGAAAAAGCCGCTGTTGGCATATTCATCATAGTGCTTTTGACTGTTGATAAGCGCCAACCCTTGCCTATAATTATCCATAACCCTTTCGGAATCTTCACAACTCTCAATCACATGGAGAAGAAATTGTTTTTCGGGATCACTTCGGTCAAAAAAACGCTCGATACTCATAGATTGAGGTGAAAGCATAACAGCCACATGATTGTAATCTGATACTTCTTTCAGTACATCCACGGGAATATTGGTATCAACAATGACTTTTCTGTTTTGTGATATCGAAATGAGTTCTGCCACCTCAAACCCTGCCGCTTCTTTTCCAACGCTATACATCCATCGTTCATACTCTTCGGGCGTACGAGTAACAAACTCTTTCCAGTTGGTTAGATTTTTCATAAAGCAAATGTCGGGTTGTGCATCAGGTGTTGCCACAATATCAGATGCCGTACTGTGATAGTTTTCTCCGCAAAAAATCATATCATATCGGTCTGCAAGAATTTTTGCTGTGGTTGACTTCCCAGCATAGGCTGTCCCTGTAATAAAATACACATTTTTAAGATAATATTTTAGAATATTGTTCTCAATCTTCATTTGCTATCTCGCCTCTGTCAAATTCTAGTCTGTCTAACCGTTTTATATACTCTACCATATAGCCGTAATGTTTACAAGAACAGTCCCGGTGAGTATACTTCCGAGACTGAAACTGTTTTACGGACACCCGCCATTGCCGGGGGTTTTTGAGTGCATGCGTTTGCCGGGCTAAGGGAACGCCAAAGCCCCAACAGGGGTGATTGGGTGGAGGCGGTATGGCATCTTATGCCTTGCCGCACAGAACCCCTAAAAGAGCCGATAGGCATGGCGGCAGACAGGTGGGATATCAAAGCGTATGGGCGGGACGGCGGCGGAAAATGACAAGGCGCTGAACCATAAAGCTGACGATGAATAAGAGGATATCGGTAATGAGCTTGGCGGGGAAAAGCCCCAGGCCGGCGTGGGTCAACCCCAGTACCATGAGGTAATTAAGGCCCATGATGGTTGCCGCCAGCGGGAAATAGCCCAGCGCCTGGCGGACAAGGCTGCCCTGTGTTTGGGCAAAAACCAGGCGGCGGTTGAGGAAAAAATTGAGGATAGCAGAAGTGGTGCGTGCCACTACAATGGGCAGAAAAAGCCCGCCCAGCAAGGCTTTAAGGCCAAAAACAAGCCCATAATCGACGCCTGTACACACCAGGGAGGCAACACCAAAGCGCAGGAACGAATTAAGGATGCGCAGGCTGTCCCGCCAGACATGGTAATGGGAGGCGGCATTTTTTTCAAAATACAAGGTTTCAATGGGCACGCAGCGATAGCCGATGCCATTGGGGCGCGCCGCCAGCAGCTGGTTCATTTCGTATTCAAAGCGATCCCCCGGAACGCTCAATAAAAAGGGCAACAGGCTGATGGGAAAACCCCGCAGACCGGTTTGCGTATCGGGCAGCCATTTGCCGCAGGATAACAGAAAGGCCAGGCTGACGGTGCGGTTACCCAGCCAGGATTTAAAAGGCGTGCCTTTGCCAAGCGAAAAGGAGCGTGTGCCCAGCACCATTTGCGGCTGCGCCCCGATAGCGGCTGCCACGCGGGTGATATCCTGCGGGGTGTGCTGGCCATCGGCATCGGCACAGACAACGCCGGTGCCCTCCTGCCCTTTTTCAAGCAGATAGGCAAAGCCGGTTTTCATGGCGGCGCCCTTCCCCTTGTTTTGGGAATGCACAAGCACCGTGGCACCCAGCGCGCGGGCCGCATCAAAGATGGGCTGATGGGCGGCATCGCTTCCGTCATCTACGATAAGCACATCCATCCCCTGCAGCTGGCTGATGAGGGCAATCAGGTGTTCATCCGGGTTGAGCGCGGGAATTAAAACAGTCATGGATAAACCTCCTTTAAGGAAGTGGCGCCGGCCAGCAGGGAAATGGACGGCCCCTGGCACAGCTAGATTTTCCAAACGGAGTAATCACTCATCGCGGCATAGTATATACGATAGCCATCCTGGACTTTGACCAGGGAGGAGCGATAGATGGAATTGTTATCCAGTGCGCCGGGACGGGGATTGGGGCTGATGATGTTAACGGGGTGGGTAAAGGTAATTCCATCCGGGCTGATGGCATAAAACAGGCTTTGGTTATGTAAGTTATCGGTGGCATCGGCCTTTTTGGCGCTAAAGATAATTTCGTATCCCAGATCGGTTTTTATCATATCCTGATGCCAGATCTTATGGCCGGGGACGGCCAGGCTGCATGCCGTGCGCGGTGACCAGGTAAGCCCATCGGGCGAAGTACGCATATAGAGCACGCCGTCCCGTTCGGCATACCACAGGCGATACAGGCCGCCTTCCCACATGACGATGGGGCTTAGGCGTACCTCCCATCCTTCATGCGTGGTCAGCATGCGCTCCGGCTGGCCCCAATGGATACCATCCGGGGAAACCGAGCGCATCAGATAGCCGGGGTTACCATCGGCATTTCGGCCATCGTCAAAATAGGGATTGAAGCGGAACCAAAGCTCCATCCCCAGGGGCGTCATGACTAGATGCGGATCGGAATAGTGTTGGCCGCCTTCCAGGCTGTCGGGCACAAATAAAGGATTTTGCAGGCCCTGCGGCACCGTCCAGGAAATGCCATCCTGTGAAACGGCGATGCAGGGGTTTTCATAATCATCATTGCAATATGGATAAAGCGTATACGCCATCCAATAGGCCCAGCCCGAAAATTTTTCGGGAAAATATAATACCTTGGGATGCGTTGCCTGATTAAACCCATCATAGGTGGAAATCGAGAGCGGAGCATCGGCATTGGGTGAGACGGGCGGGGAGATGATAAAGGAAAAAACATCGACCGTTGGGGTGGGCGTGGCAGGAGCCAAAGTAGGAGATGGACAAGGCGATGGCGTGATGGCCGGGGTGGTGGCTGGTGACGGTTGTACCCATGGCACAGCCGAGGGGGAACAGGTAGGAAACGGTGCCGCGGGGGAGGGAAGCGGCCGGGCGCACCCGGATAGCGCGGCCCCCAATAAGGCACCGCCCACATAAATCCATAACATATGCCGGCGCATGAATATTCCCCCTTGATGGCCAAGTACCTGGCTTTATGGCATGATGAAAATACACAAGCGATATCGGCATGCCCGGCAGATGGCCGGCTATGCTTACAGTGCCTGCCATAAACGATAAGCCCACGGCATGGCCGGGTTTGGATGCCGGTAATGCCGGAATGCGGGTGGTGTGCCGGTTTGTACCGCTAAATCTATAAAACCGGGGCAAATCTATGAAAACGGGGGCAAGAGGCGCCCTTGACGGGAGAACTTGAAAGCCCAACGGCATGCACCCGGCACAAGACCCGATAGCTCCGCGGAGATGAGCTTTGCCGGACAAAAGCCGCTGCCCATAAGGGTATACGTATAGGGCCGCCCGGGAATCCATCGATTTGGCCCTGGCGCAAGGGCAGCCGGCATCCCAAGAGGTTTATTCTTCGGGCAGTTTTGACACCATAAAACCATCCGGCGCATAGCGGCCGAAGCCACCGCCTGCACAGGGACTGTTGATGACATTGCCTTCGATGACCATGACGGAGGAAGAACCACCATCTAGATTGGCGGCGTTGACGGCGCCGAAATCCAGCATGATATCCATAACATCCTTTTGAGTGGCGCCGATGCTGGAGGGCTGACGGCCATCGATGACCAGCATCAGGATAGCCCCATCGGCCCGCTGCCCAATGGCCGTGCGCGGGTTAAGCCCGCTGCCGCCGTTGCCGACAACCTTGGAAGGCTCGCCATTGACGATAAGATAAGGGACATAACCAAAGGTGACCGCATCGACGATGCCCGCAGCCTGCATTTCCTCAAAGGAATAGTTGCCAAGCACAAGAACGTGATCCTGGTTGAGGCCGATAATGTTCCAGCGGCCTTCTTCGCTGAGAAACAGGGGCTGGCCATTTTGTACCAGGCAGCCGGCCGGCGTGCCGCCGTTGCCATGCCCCTCCGGATCATCAAATTCGCCGCCGTTGATGATAGCAAGGGCATCATGATCGGCAGCCATTTCCACCATGCGCTGGCCATAGCTGCCCAGCGATTTGCTGACGGCCAGTGAGACGCGGGTAGGATCGGTGACGATAAGCATGTAGCCTTTATAGCCATTTCCGGACAGGTTGACCAGTTGCAATCCGGGCAGATGATCGGTGATATCGGAGGCACCGGGATGATCGGAAAACAGCTTGCCCGGGGTAGGAACGGGCGTAGGCGAAGGGGTGGGCGTGGGACAGACCGTTGCGCCGGGCGTGGCCAGGGGATGGGGTGTTGCTGCCGGAAGCGGCGTGGGGGAAGAAGCAGGCACCGGGCTGGCTTTGCCCGTGATCTGGATAAGGCTGGGATCGGTGTTGCCCTGATCGGCTATGATCTTGTTGTTATCCAAAATTTCCTCAATGGTTTTTTGCGGCAAAAAGGCGGTTGCCATAAACTTCATGGCGGAGGTTTGCAAAAAGGTGGTGACATAAAGATCGCGCAGCTGCTTGTTGGGACCGTACAGACAAAAAGCCATTGTGCCAAACAAAAGCAGCAAAATGGAGGCGAAGAAACATAAAATCACACGACCCCAGCGCAATTTCCTGCGCCGTGCACCCTTTTTCCTAGCCATTGCAAAGGCCCCTTTCTTATTGCTGACAGTAGACTACCATGAAAGCCGGGTGCTTTCAAGCAGGTAAGCGTTTATTTTGCGATTATTGCCATGGAAATAACAAAAAATTTAAACAAACAGGGAACGAATGTATTGGTTTGTGCCGTATATGGGTGCCGGTATGCCGCACGGCATGGGGGCATAGGCACCGGCATAGGATGAGAGAAAAACACATGTTGTCAAAAGCACGCCCAAAAGGCTATAATAGAGGATATCTGGAGGCATCTGCCTGTGGATAAAATGTCTTAAAGCAGGAAAGTGGGGCTGGCGGCCGATGTGGGGAACGCTGGATGTCGGAATTGACCTGGGAACGGCCAGTGTCCTGGTATATATTAAGGGGCGCGGCGTTGTGCTGCGCGAGCCTTCCGTAGTAGCGATTAACCGTGATACCGGCGAGATGCTGGCCGTGGGTGAGGAAGCCCGCCGCATGCTGGGGCGCACCCCGGGTAATGTGGTGGCCATCCGCCCGCTGCGCGACGGCGTGGTATCCGATTATGATACAACCGAGCGCATGCTGCGCTACTTTTTACAAAAGGTGCTGGGGCGCCGTTTGGCTTCGCGCCCCCGGGTTATGATTTGTGTGCCAAGCGGCGTAACCGAGGTGGAGCGCCGCAGCGTGCTGGATGCTGCGCGCCAGGCGGGCGCACGCCAGGTGGAACCCATTGAAGAGGCCATTGCGGCGGCCATCGGCGCGGGGCTGGATATTTCCAAACCCAATGGCAACATGGTGGTGGACATCGGCGGAGGAACGACGGATGTGGCCGTAATTTCCATGGGCGGCACGGTGACATATGAATCCATCCGCATTGCGGGAGATAAGTTTGATGAAGCCATTATCCGCTATATGCGCAAGCGGCATAATCTGCTGATCGGTGAGCGCCGCGCGGAGGAGATCAAGATCAACATCGGTTCCGCCTATCCCAGGCGCGAAGTGGTGACAATGGAAGTAATTGGCCGCTGCCTGTCGGTAGGCTTGCCCCGCATGGTGATGGTGGGCAGCGATGAAATGATCGAAGCGCTGGAAGAACCCGTGCAGGCGGTGGTGGAGGCGGTGCATAACGTGCTGGAACGCACGCCGCCGGAGCTGGCTGCCGATATCAGCGAACGAGGCATTGTGATGACAGGCGGAGGATCGCTTTTGTATGGGCTGGACCGGCTGATTCAGGACCATACCAAGATTCCCTGCTATGTGGCCGAGGATGCGGTATCCTGCGTGGCCATTGGCACCGGCATGGCGCTTGAAAATATGGATATTTTATCCAAGCGAAACCGTGGGAATTAGAAAGCCGTCTAACCGGCGTATGACTCCACAGGAGGGAAAACCCCATGAAACGACAGGAACAGCGGGAAAAACGTGCAAACTCCCATATGAGTTTTAAAAATAAATTTATCGCTTGGCTGACGACCTTTGTGGTGGTTGGTGTCGGCCTGGGGGTGTGGACCGGGCTGCAGGCGGAAGGCATTATCGACCCGGTATTCCGCAAGTTGCAGCATTCCGTGATTACAACCCCGGAACCCGATGTGCCGGAGTTTGATGAACACGGGAACCAGATCGATCCCTCTCAGACGCCGGGAGAAGATGTTACCAATTTGCCCACTTTTGAACCGGATGACGACAATACGACCGGGGATGTGTATGTATTTAACGGCGAAAAATACCGAATGAAGAAAAACTTGGTCAGCATTGTGCTGACGGGTGTGGATACGGCGGAATGGCGCGACGTCAACCTGTATGGCTTCCAGAGCGATGTTATGGTGCTGGCGGTAATCAACACCAAGGATGGCTCGGTTCGCTTTGTATCCTTGCCGCGCGATACATACGCCAAGATCCCGTTGCTGGACGCCAAGGGCAATGTAAAAGGATACAGATGGGGGAAATTAAATTCCGCTTATTCTCAGGGCGGAAATGGGCAAAAGTATTCTTATGAAAATATGCTGCGCGCTATCTCCATGCTGTTTGGCGGTGTTTCCATGCCCTATTATATTGGCATTAACATGGATAGCGTAGGCCCGCTGGTCGATTGCGTGGGAGGGGTTACGCTGGTCAGCGAGCAGAATCTGCCCGAATATGGAGTGGTTAAGGGGGAAACGGTTACATTAAAGGGAGAGGCCGCACTGAAATATGTGCGTAACCGTAAACAATATGGGGCGGACGGAAGCGATATCGGCCGCGTTAAACGCCAGATGAACTTTATCAAGGCATTTGCTAACCAGTGCAAATCGGCCGGATTTGTCAACCTGATTACAAACGTGCTGCCGGCGATGACCAAATACGTGAAATACAACATGACAATCAACGAGCTTGTTGCCATCGCCACCAAGGTGCAGAACTTTGATTTTAATAACGTTGACATGCAGATGCTGCCCGGCGCCGGCTATAAGAATGAATACTGGAAGGTGGATGAAGCCAAGTTCCAGGAGCTTTTGCTGGATTTGTATTTTGAAAAGGTATGATGCCATTAAACGATGCGCGATAAGCGATAGAGAAGAAAAGCCCGCCGATATGGCGGGCTTTTTATATGCCACAAAATGCGCGAAGGGAGCGGCGTGAAAGGGCTGGATTTCGTGTGCGCCCGGGATATAGGGAAGAAAGCCCTTTTAACCGGTGCTGCAATGCAACTTGAAAAATCAAGGATTGGTGGAAGAAGGGGCATCTGCCACAGGGGGGTGGGCTACCCGATCGACATCATTCCAAAGACCGTACTGCTCGGTGTTGAGAAGCGCGCTGAGCATCCGTTCCGGTGCGCCGGGCGCCATGGAAGCGATTTGGCCAATCAGCTTTTTCATATCCTGCCGGCGGGTGTGCCCGGCGGCAGGACAGCCGGTTGGCACAATGGGCAGGCTGCGCACCCGGGCGACATGGATGAGATGTTTTTCCGGCACAAAGAGCATGGGACGAATGACCGTAAGCCCGCTCCGGCTAAGATAGGTGGCCGGGGAAAAGGTATGGAGCCGGCCTTCGTAGATTAAGGAAAGGAAAAGCGTTTCGAGCACATCTTCCCGGTTATGGCCCAGGGCGACCTTGTTGCAGCCCAGGGATACGGCGGTATCGTTTAAAACGCCGCGGCGCATTTTGGCACACAGGCTGCAGGGGTTATGCTCCTTCCGTTGGGAAAAGATAACGTGCCCGATCTGCGTGGGAATTTGGTGAAAAGGGACACCATAGGCATCACACAGGGCCTTGACGCCGCTAAAATCGGCCGGCCAGCCCATGCCGACGGTGGCGGCTTCCAATTCAAAAGGAACCTTGGAAAAGCGCCGGTAGAGCGCCAGGGCTTCCACCATGGCGACGCTGTCCTTACCGCCGGATACGCCGACCAGGATATGATCGCCAGGCGCAATCAGGCCAAAGCGCTCGTCCGCGCGACGGATACAACCCAATACCTTTTTCGTAAAAATAGCCCCCTTTGGATGGAAACGGCCTATTTTACCATATGGCCGGACAAACCCACAAGCCAAAGCGGTATGCCTTTGGCAAAGGGGCGGAAAAAGGAAAATACAAAGCAGGGATAAGAAGGGAAGGACAATATGGGGGCTTGGGAAGAAAAAATTGGTGGCCGGTTGGAGGAAATTGCGGCCTGGCATGGCCAGGGACTGGATGAGCAGGCGATTGCATCTCGCCTTGGCGTAACCACGCGCGAACTGACCCGGCTGGCACAACGCCATGTATCGCTGGCCGATGCTTTGGGACGGCAGGATATCGTCGACCGCCGGGTGGAGGAGGCCTTGTATGCGATCGCCATTGGCCAGGAGGTGACCGACCGTACCTGGGAATTGCGCGATAGCGGAAGTGATGGCAAAAAAAGATTGGTTATGGTGAAGAAAGTAGTACAACATACCAATCCGGATCTGGCCGCCGTGCGCATCTGGCTGAAAAGCCGGGGAGCGCAGCGATGGCAGGGGGAAGAGGAAGAGGCGCCGCCGGACACGGCAGCACTGGTTGCCCGGGCCAAAAGGCTGATTGCCGAAATAGAAGGGCAGGAGGGGGAACAAGGGGAATGAGCGCGCTATGGAAGATGAATAAAGCCGCCGGGCAGACGGCGTCATTCGGTAAAATGTGGGATCAGGCGCTTGGAACAAGATGAAGGTTATGGTTGCCGGGGGGGCGGCGCAACAGCCCAGGGAAGGATGGACAAGCGGATTTGGTTCATGTGACACCAGCCCTGCATACGCCATGGATGATACAGAGGTGGGCAGTGCAAGATAGCAGCTATTAAGATGGATAACAGGCGAGGGATGGATCGTGCATGGAATCGACATAACATCAGACCGAACAGGATAAAGATCGGTTGATGTGCGCGCCCAAGCGATGAACCATAAGGAGAATGCTTTGCCCCCTGCGGAGCGTTATAAAAAAGGGGCCCCGGATGCCATGGCAGGCAAAGGGCCCCTGTGCTTATAAACCAATGGTGTTATAGAAACGCGCGGCGGGCATCCTCCAGCCCGAGGGCGATGGCGGGATAAAGAATGGGACGATGGGCGGCGGGCACGGTTTCCGTAATGCCCACGATAAAACCGGCCAGACCGCCGTTTTCATATGCCTGGCGGCACAGCTCGAAGGTGTGTTCCCTGGCCTGCCCGGCATTCATCCAGTGGTTGCCCGTTGGCCAGTTGAGCCAAATGGAGCGTGGATAAAACGCACGGCGCGCACGGCTGACCGGAATGCCGAAGGATGGATCGAAGGCTTCGATATAATCCAGCGCCGAATGGGCGATATCCTCGAAAATCAGCTGATTATCGGCATCCAGATGGCAGCCGACCAGCTTGCCGGTACCGGCGAGTGCTTCCTTTAGCTCGGCATAATAAGGGAAATAATATTCCCGCGCCAGCTGCGGGCCGATGACCGTGGGGGCCAGGTTGCCGCCAAAGGTAACGCAGGTTAAGGGCGACTGAGCGATGAGCGGATAAGCGCTGCGGCGCAGGGCGATGATATGGCGCACGACCTCCAGCACGCGGTCGCGGTTGTCCATCCATTCGCAGCAAAAGGTTTCCGTGCCCATCCAGAAGCTGATCAGCTCCTGCAAGGGCTCGGTCTCCAGCCCGTCGCGCACGAACGTATCCTCCGGCGCGGTGCGGATGGCCTCGGCCAGCTCGGCCTCGTTGGAAACGGCGTAGGAGCCTTCAAAAAGGCAGGTCAGGGCGGGATAGTCTTGCTCCGATTTAAAAGGGTATTCCAGCGTCCAGTTGGTGTAGCCGGCCGGGCGCTGTAAGGTGGTAAGGTTGCCCTTGGGGGTGACGTAGGTTAGTCTGCGGGCGCGCGTGCCATCCGGTAGGGTTTCCCACTGGGAATCCAGCCGAATCAGGTTGGGATAGAAATCGCGCGTAGAATCGACGCGGCGCACAAAGGTGGCCACGTTATTGCCCAGCATCTGACGCACCTTTTCGGGCGCATAGTGGGTTTCGTTGAGAAAAAACGGAATGCGATCGGTAGGACGGCCGGCCAGAGCCTCCAGCGCCTGATCTTTAAGCATCATGCCTATATCCCCTTTGCTGAATATCCAATAACCAGTATAACGCATGGTGCGCGGCGGAAAAAGGCGGCATGGGCAAAAATTTATAAAGTGGAAAAAGCGCGCATGAGGATGACGGAAAAAGGACAAACGCAAGGATAACCGGGAAGCTGTGGCGAGCTGCATGATGCGGTACCAAGGTGATGAAATAAGAAAACGGTAAGGAACATTACGGGAGGCGCCAAGGAGGATGCGCGTGCCGCAAAAAGGCGTGCAGGCCCAAAAGACCGCTGGATGCATGGCGGTGAGGAATATGGATGATGCGGGTGGGCTAGCGGAGCCGGTTACGGGAGGATGACAAAATCCTCCCTTTTTTATAGCCGGATTTTGATGGAAAGGAGGAAAACATGGACAATTGCCGATTGCAGCACATTGTGGCGCAGCTGGAGCGGGCACAGGGCGGAGCGCGGCTGGCGCGCTATAACGCGGGGCCCCGGGTGCATCAAAAGCAGATGGCCTTTCATGCCTGCCCCAGGCGCAACCGGTGGGTGTTTGGCGGTAACCGGACGGGAAAGACGGAATGCGGAGCCGTTGAGGCGGTATGGCATGCCAGGGGCATTCATCCCTTTCGGGATATCCGCCGCCCGACGGTGGGCTGGGTGGTATCGCCCACGCACGAGGTGCAGCGCGATGTTGCCCAGAAAAAACTGTTGGATTACCTTGACCCGGCATGGATCGGGCGGGTGGTCATGAGAACGGGGGGAAGGGAAGCGCCGGAGGGGGGCGTGCTGGATTATCTGACGATCAAGAGCGTGCATGGCGGACAAAGCACCATCGCCTTTAAAAGCTGCGACCAGGGACGGGAAAAGTTCCAGGGCGCCAGCCTGGACTGGGTATGGTTTGACGAGGAGCCGCCGCAGGACATCTATGCCGAGTGCCG
>JAQXFY010000103.1 GCA_029006015.1 bacterium | reverse complement strand
CGGTGGTCTATGGCGTATATGCGCTTTACCGGATAGGCAGCGGGCTTGCCCTGGGCGATTGGAGCCTGGTTGACCGTTTTTTACACGATTTGTATTTTGAATCCGCCGGCATGATCTTAACGCTGATCACGCTGGGTAAATGGTTGGAATCGCGCGCCAAGGGCGCCACTTCCCGCGCCATCGAGCGCCTGATGGAGCTTAGGCCGCAAACCGCCACCGTGCTGCGCGATGGGCAGGAACAGGAAGTGCCTATCGATCAGGTGGCGCTTGGCGATATCCTGATGGTGCGCCCCGGCCAGCACATTCCCGTAGACGGGGTGGTGGAGCAGGGCAATACCTCCGTGGATGAATCGGCCCTGACGGGCGAGAGCATCCCGATGGAAAAAGCCCCCGGCGATGCCGTAACCGGCGGCACGCTTAACCAAAACGGTTCCTTTACCTTCCGCGCCACGCGGGTAGGCAGCGATACCGCGCTGTCGGAGATTATCCGCCTGGTGGAAGAAGCCGCATCCTCCAAAGCGCCTATCGCCCGCCTGGCCGACCGCATCAGTCGCTACTTTGTGCCCACCGTTCTTGTAATCGCCATCCTTGCGGCCATCGTGTGGGCAGCTTTGGGCGCAGGTGCGGAGGAGGTTATGTCCATCGCCATCTCGGTGCTGGTTATTTCCTGCCCGTGCGCCATCGGCCTGGCTACGCCAACGGCCATCATGGTGGGCACCGGCAAGGGGGCGGAATACGGCATCCTGATCAAATCCGCCCAGGCCTTGGAAACTCTGCAGGGCGTGACAACACTGGTCATGGATAAAACCGGCACGCTGACCACCGGCCACCCGGTTTTGACCGATTGCCTGCCCGCGGAGGACATACAGGCCGATCAGCTGCTTTTGCTGGCTGCCTCGCTGGAGGGGCCTTCCGAGCATCCGCTGGCCCGGGCCATCCTGTCCGCAGCCAAAGAGCGCGGCCTTTCGCCCGCCGAGGCAAGCGATTTTCAGGCACAACCCGGCCGCGGGCTGAGCGCCAGCATCCAGGGCAAGCCTTATTATGCCGGCAACCTGGCCTATATGCAGCAGCTT
This sequence comes from bacterium, assembly GCA_029006015.1. GTDB lineage: Bacteria > Bacillota > Clostridia > Christensenellales > SUG1161 > SUG1161. The sequence goes on along the minus strand of JAQXFY010000103.1, from coordinate 2,250 downwards.
GGCTTATCCCCCGCCGGGTGGCCCGATCAGGCCGCTGCCCTGGCGGATGAGGGCAAAACGCCGCTGTATATTGCCGGCAGCGAGGGTATTTTGGGCCTGTTGGCCGTGGCCGATCCCATAAAGGATACAAGCATGGAGGCCTGCCGGCAGCTACAGGATATGGGGCTGGAGGTTTATATGCTAACGGGCGATAACCCCAAAACCGCCCAGGCCATCGCGGGGCGCGCAGGCATCCGCCATGTGCTGGCCGAGGTTATGCCGGCGGATAAAGAAAAGCACATCCGCCTGTTGCAGGAGCAGGGCAAGCGCGTGGCCATGGTGGGCGATGGCATCAACGATGCCCCCGCCCTGTCGCGTGCAGATGTGGGCATCGCCATCGGTGCGGGAACCGATGTGGCCATTGAATCGGCCGATATCGTGCTGGCGCGCAGCGATCTAACCGATGCGGTCGGCGCCATTCGCCTAAGCCGGGCGGTGCTGGCCAACATCAAGCAAAACCTGTTCTGGGCGCTGATTTATAACTGCATCGGCATTCCGCTGGCCGCAGGCGTATTTGCCGGCGCGCTGGGCTGGCACCTGAACCCCATGTTTGCCGCCGCCGCGATGAGCCTGAGCTCTGTCTGCGTGGTGACAAACGCGCTGCGTCTGAAACGCTTTAACCCGCACAAACCCCAAAAAGGCTCCAGCAGAGCCAATACGACAGGAGGAAGCACCATGAAAACCACCCTGCACATCGAAGGTATGAGCTGCAAACACTGCGCCGCCCGCGTTGAACAGGCGCTGACCCAAGTTCCCGGCGTGCGCGCCCGGGTCGATCTGAAAAAGAAACGCGCCACCGTGGAAGCCGACAGCGATATTGCGGAGGCCACCCTGATCCAGGCCGTTACCGATGCCGGCTATCAGGCCAGCGTGGAGCGCTAAAACAAGCGCCTTGCACATGGCTCATAAAAAGCCCGCCCCTCTGCATGGGGCGGGCTTTTTACATCCCCTTTTTGCGCAGACAGGCCCCTTAAAAACCGGGCGCTATTTGTGCCGGTTTAAAAAATCCATCATCCGCCCGATGGCAGCGCATACCGCCGGGTCATCGGGATGCTCCTCATCAAAGCTATGGCCCAGGCCCTCAAGGCCGATCAGCTCCACCGGCCGGCCCAAACCCTCCAGCACGCCCTTCATCTGTACGGACTGAGTATAGGGCACATCGGTATCGCACGTTCCATGCAAAAGCAGCGTGGGCGGAAAGCCGCCATCCGCCGCATACGCCGGGCAAAAAGCCCGCATGGCCTGTTCCTGCTGCCAAAGGCCCTCCCCCGCCACATGGCCAAGCCAGCTGCCCTGCTGGCGGGTATAGTAATAAAAAGTGGAGCGCCCTTCTCCACCTACGCTGATGGGCCGGGAACCTATGCTGGCGGCAGCCTCCTGCCAGGAAATGGGCGCACGGCAATGCAGGTAATGCTCGCTGGGCTTGGCATACCAATCGCCCAATATATCCCCATAGCCATATAGCGATACGATGGCGTTGGGGCGAATGCTTCCCTCCAGGCAGCCGCACATCAGGGCCAGGTATCCCCCGGCGGAGTTGCCCATGACGCAAAGCTTCTGCCCATCATAGCCAAAGCGTGCCGCCCCGGGGCCGCGTACCCAAACGATGGCATCGCGTATATCCTGCAGGATATCGGGCAATTTGCTTTCCGGCGCCAGGCGGTAATCGATGGTTACCACCGCCCAGCCCGCCCCATGCAGCCTTTCAATATGGCTTTTAGGCACCACGCCGCGGTGATCCCAAATCAGCGCGCCGCCATGAATAAATATAATAACCGGCGCCCGTGCTTGGCCGGATGGATAGATATCGGCCAGGATATCCAGGCCTTGTACACGTTTATAGGCAAGCGTAGACGATTGCATCATGTTCCCCCTTCCCTGCAAGGGCTGTACCGGCGCCAGGCTTGGCCAAAAACGGCCTTGTAAAGGCAAGCGCACCCTGTGCCGGGCAAAATGGATTGCCTTTCTGTGCAGCGCCTTTGCCCAACGGCAAATGGCATGCCGCAACATGGCCCTCTTGACGCCTTCCGGCGCATGGCAGCCCTTTGGTTTGAAAAACAAAAGGGCCATGACAAGTCATGGCCCTTTTTGCCACAATCAACCGACGTTGATTTCGCACACGGCTTTCTGGCCGCTGGCAACATCCTTCACGATAACCTTCCACACGCCCGTTTGATCGTTGAGGGCAAAGGGAATCGCGTGCGTGCAGGT
>JAQXFY010000102.1 GCA_029006015.1 bacterium | reverse complement strand
GTTCTTCCTGCCCGGCATCCACCACAAAGCCTTCGCAATCGACAAGCGTTACCACCGGAATGTGGAAGCAATCCAGCAGGCGGATAAAGCGGGCAGCCTTGTTGCAGGCTTCGCCATCCAGCTTGCCGGCGTTTTTCTGCGTCGCCACGATGCCGACCACATGGCCGCCCAGGCGGGCCAGCGCCGTCAATACGCTGGGCGCATAGCGCTCCGACAGCTCGACAAAGGCGTTCATATCGACAACCGCCGCGATAACCTCGCGCACATCGGTGTAGGAAACACCCTCGCACAGGGCATCCAATTCCGGAATCATGCGGTTGAGGTTATCCTCATTGGCAATATAAAGGGCGCCATCCAGGTTGTTATCCGGCAGGTACGCCAGGATTTCGCGAACCTTCTGCAGCGCCTGGGGATCGCTCTTGGCGGTGATGGTAGCCAGGCCGGTTTTGGTGGCGTTCATATCCGCGCCGCCCACTTTATCCTGGCTTGCGCCACCGGCTGCCGCCAGCACCTGCGTGCCCGCAGAGGCCAGACGCGCACCGGCAGATTCCACCTGCACCACGATATCGCCCATCGCCGGGAAGAAAGACATCCCGCCCGCGCAGGGCCCCATAATCACGCTGATTTGGGGTACCACGCCGGACAGGCTGGCCCGCTTTTGCAGCAGCATGCCATAAGCATCCAGCGCTTCCACACCTTCGCCCAGGCGAATGCCGGCGCTGTCCATCAGGCTGATAAACGGCGTACCCATGGTAAGTGCCGCATCCATGGCACGGGCAATCTTCTTGGCCTGCCGGATACCCATGGCGCCCGACAGATAGGACGCATCCTGCGCCGCCACATGAACCAGACGACCGCCGATGGTGCCCGAACCGGTGATAACACCTTCACCCAGCCCGGCCTCCTCATCCGAGGACACATAGCAATCGGTTTCGATAAAGCTTTGTTCATCCAGCAGCTGCAATACGCGTTCCCGGGCGGAAAGGCGGCCTTCCCCACGGCGTTTTTCTGCCGAAGCCGCGTCTTCACCGGCTTGTAGACGCTCTTGCATGCGATGCAAACGCGCCATACGGTTCTCACCCTCCATTATTGCATCTCCTCCATCCTACACAATTAGGATTTGCTTAAAGCAAATCCACAAATTGGCCACGGTACCATATTACACCATTTTCCCCGAATTGGCTAGACCCGGCCGGCAAATATCCTGCTTTTATTTCATTATAATTAAAAATGCCCTTTATGCTGCGCAGCCGGATCGCATATCATCTATTTTTATAAATGCACAGGGACATTGCCATTCCAAATAGCAGGCCGGGCATTCCTTGGTATATGCGCTATATGCCTGCCGCTTTTGTACCCGGCGCGGCATACTGCACAGGCATTAGCCAACCCCACCCGGCCGCCAATCCCCTTTTTTAAAAAGGGCAGCTATTTGGGCATGCGCGCTTTTCCAAGCCCCCGCAAGCGGTTACATCAGCCCACAAGCCCGGCGCAAAGCCAAAAGCTCCCCCGGGGTCAACGGGCGGATCTGCCCCGGCTTCATGGTGCCCAGGCCCAGCGGCCCCACCTGTGTACGTTTTAAGCTGTATACCGGGTGGCCTACCGCCTCGCACATGCGGCGCACCTGGCGGTTGCGCCCCTCATGAAGGATAATTTCCAAAATGGCCCCGCCTGCCCATTTTCCCCGCACCGCCACCCGCGCCGGCCATGTTTTTTTGCCGTCATCCAGCACAACGCCCGTGCGCAGATGGTTGATGGCCGCCGGATCGGGCGTTCCGCGTACAAAAGCACGGTAGGTTTTTTCCAATCCATGGCTGGGGTGGGTGATGGCATTTGTCATATCCCCATCGTTTGTTAAAAGAAGCAGCCCTTCGCTGTCATAATCCAGCCGGCCCACCGGCACCACATGCTGGGGCAGCGTGGCAACCACATCGCCCACGCTGGAGCGCCCCTGGGGATCGGACAGGGTTGTCATCATATTAACGGGCTTGTAAAAAAGGTAATAGGCATGGGCTTCGGGCGCAAGGGGCGCCCCATCCAGGCATACCATATCCTTTTCATCCACCTGACACCCCAGCGTTGCAACCTGTCCGTTGACGGTAACACGCCCGGCTGTAATAAAGCTTTCCGCCTGCCTGCGCGAGGCCACGCCGCACAGCGCCAAATACCGGTTAAGCCGCATCTGCCTCTCCCCTTCCCTGATGCCAGATGTAGTATACCCCGCCCCCCTTTACGATTCAAGGCGGCAGGGCGTGTATAAACACAAACAAAATGCGCATACTCAAACCATGCAGGCGATATGGGAGGGCTGAGGATGGAATGGGTGATGCTGATTGCCGGGTTGGTTATGCTGCTGGCATGCCTGGAGCTTGGCATGGAGCTGCAGGGCACCATCACCAACCTGTCGTTCAAAGCCCGGCTGCGCCTTTTTATCGGCCCCATTGCAATGAGCATTCCCATTGCCGGGCAATTGGTGCTGGAAAAGGACATCCGGCTGCGTATGCACATAGGCCGGCGCATGGTCATCAAGCGCCTGCATCGCCTGCTGACCGATGCCCGGCCCGCAAAACGGTTTCTCATCGATCACAATGCATTTATCGGTTATGTATTAAAGGGAAACCGTTGGCGCACACTATCGCTAACGGCGCAACTGGGGCTAGGCGATGCCGCCACAACCGCCCTTTGTGTAGGCACGCTGCAAACACTGGCCGGTCTGATAAAGCCGCCCGCCGCCATCGCGGTTACCCCCTGTTTTGATGGCGCCCGGTTGTACCTAAACGCCAATATTTGCGGCGGCATCCGCCTCTACCGACTGATTTTCGCCTTTATCGCCGCTTTAAAAAAGAAAGGAGCCCGCTTATGCCGACACATCCCATCGAAAACATCCTCTCCTCCACACTTGAAAACATCCGCCGCATGATCGATGTCAACACCATCGTAGGTTCACCTATCTCAGCACCCGATGGCACTGTTGTGCTGCCGGTATCCAAGGTATCCTTTGGCTTTGTGGCCGGCGGCGGCGAATACGGCAACCCGCCGCAAAAATCCACCCTGACGGCGGAGGAAAACCGCCCGCCCTTTGCCGGGGGCACCGGCGCCGGCGTCACCATTCAGCCCGTTGCTTTCCTTGTGGCCGGATGCGATCCGGTGCGCGTGCTGCCCGCACACAGCAACAGCCCCTACGATAAGCTGATCGATTTGATTCCCCAGGTCGTCAGCGAGGTACGCGCTTATTGCAACTGCCGCTTTGGCAGCCCGGAAGAGGAAAAGGCCTGTGCCTGCCAACCCGGGCAGCCCCAGCCCGACAGCGCCCCGGATGCGGAAGGGAATGCTCCCCCGCCCGGCTATACGGCCAGCCCCAACTGCTAACCCTTCCCCCAGGGTTTCCTCCCTTATTCCGGCCGCCTTGCACCCGATGCCATCGGGACCCAAGGCGGCCTTCCCCCTTATAAAGGGCAAGAGCAATGGCTGCCGTGCCGCTTCCCCCACCGTGGCCCTAGCCCCCGCGCGCAGGATACAGCCGGCCTGTCGCGTGTCCCCAAAGGCGCTTGCCCCGGCAAGGCCATTGCCCATGATATGTTGGGCAATTTTCTTTTCCGGACAGGATATACTTTGGGCGCGGCCGCTTCCGTACCGCCTGACGTCTTTACAAAAGCAGGGCCAAACGGTATCATACCTTGCATGGAATAAGGCATGTGAAAGGGTGTTAATATGACAAACGGGCTGGGCAACAATCTGGGAAACCTGCATCAGCTTTCCCGCGCCAAAACGCGCTCCATCTGCGCGGAAAACCCGACGGGCGGAAAAGGCATGGGCGCCATGTGTGAGGAGGCCGACGGCATTGCCAGCCGTGCAGCCAAGGGTTTGGGACGCGGCTGGAAAGTCAACCCCTATCTGATCATCCAGGCCGGTGAAACCGTTACCCTGGCCGATATCGAAGGCCCCGGCGCTATCCAGCACATCTGGATGACCCCGGAAACCCCGTGGCGCACACAAATTTTGCGCATTTATTGGGATGGGCAGGAAACGCCTTCCGTCGAATGCCCGCTGGGCGATTTTTTCGCCTGCGGCTGGGGGGAATACGCGCACGTCAGCTCGCTTCCGGTGTGCGTCAATCCCGGTTCGGCATTTAACTGTTTTTGGGAAATGCCTTTTAAAAAGCACTGCCGCATTACGCTGGAAAACCGCAACAGCGAAAAAACACTGTTTTTCTACCAGATCGATTACTGCCTGACCGATGTGCCGGAGGATACCGCCTATTTCCACGCCCAATTCAGGCGTTCCAACCCCGTGCCCTACGGCAGCGTACATACGCTGCTGGACGGCGTAACCGGCCAGGGCCAATATGTGGGCACCTATATGTGCTGGGGTTCCAACAATAACGGCTGGTGGGGCGAGGGCGAAATCAAATTTTATATCGATGGCGATGGCGAATTTCCCACCATCTGCGGCACGGGGACGGAGGATTATTTCCTGGGTTCCTATGGGTTTATCGATCCCAAAACCCAACGGTATGGCACCTACACCACGCCGTATGCCGGCATGCCCCAGGTGATCGAGCCGGATGGCGTTTATAAAAGCCAGCAGCGCTTCGGCCTGTACCGCTGGCACATCCAGGATCCCATCCGCTTTGAAAAGGATCTCCGCGTGACCATCCAGGCGCTGGGCTGGCGGGCCGACCACCGGTATTTGATGTTGCAGGATGATATTTCCTCCGTCAGTTTCTGGTATCAGACGCTGCCCGCGGCGCCCTTCCCCACCCTGCCCGATGCGGACGCCCTTGAAATCATTTAATTTTTGCTGCCAACCATGCCCGGCGTGTGATGTTTTTTTCATCCGCGCTGGGCTTTTTATTTGCATAGTTTTACACGCTTTATCTAAAAAAAGGGGATAGCCGCAGCTATCCCCCTTGATGTTCCCCTGTGCAGCCGTTATCTGCCACGCCTGGGCGCGATGTGAATGGCCCGGCCATGTGCGCCTTCCAGCGCCTCCGAAAGCCCTTCGCTGAATGTGGGATGGGGCCGGATAACGCAGGAAAGCTCATCGATGGTTAAACCGCAGGCAATGGCGGAGGACATTTCCGAAATCAGATCGGTTGCCCGCTCGCACATCAGCTGGGCGCCCAGCACCTTGCCCGTTTCTTTGTGGTACACCACGCGCACAAAGCCGCGCTCCCCTCCCTCGATAACGGTTTTCCCGTTGGCGGACATAACAAATTTGCTTGCTTCCGCCGGGATTCCCTGCGCCTTGGCCGCATCGGGCGTCAGGCCAACAAGGGCAATTTCCGGCTTGGTATATACGCAGGAAGGTACGGCGGCAAGGTTCATGGCAGGCGGCAGGCCCATCATATGCGAAACGGCGTTGACGCCCTGTGCCGAAGCCACGTGGGCCAGCTGGATGTTGCCGGCCACCACATCGCCAATGGCATATATGCCGGGCTGGCTGGTTTGCAGGTTTTGATCCACCACGATGCCTCCGCGCTCCATCTCCACCGCCATATCACCGGCAAACAGCCCGGCGGTATTGGGCTTGCGGCCCACCGCCACCAGCACGGCATCCGATATCACGCTTTTCGTTGCCCCCGCAGCGGCAAACGTGCAGGCCAACGCGCCATCCGCCCCGCGCTCGATGGCGCTGACCGTGGCGCCGGTGTGCACGGCAATGCCGCGCTTTTTAAAGATCATCGCCAGGTTTTGGGAAATCTCCCTGTCCTGCAAGGCGGGCAGCAAGCGGGGCAGCCCTTCGATAACCGTCACCTCGCGCCCAAGGGCGCGGTACAGGGTAGCAAACTCCACCCCAATGACGCCGCCGCCGATGATGGTCAGCCGTTTATAAACGGCAGCGTTTAAAAGCAGATCATCGCTGGTAACCACGCCCGGCAGGTTGGCGCCCGGTATGGGCGGAACGGCAGGCTGGCCGCCCGTGGCGATCAGCTGATAATGGCTTTCGACAAGCGTTTGGCCAACACGGGTTTTTCCCGGCGCTTCGATAACGGCCTGGCCCCGAAGCACGTTGATGCCCCCGGAGGCCAGCAGGCTTTCGATACCCTCCCTTAGCTGGGATACAACCCCATCTTTTCGCGCATACAGCCGCGCTTCATCAAAGGAGAGTTTTTCCACATCGATGCCAAGTTCGGCGCAGTTGGACAGGCCCTCGTATACATGCGCCGCATGCATCAGTGCCTTTGTCGGGATACAGCCGCGGTTTAAACAGGTTCCGCCCACCCGGGCCTTTTCAACCAGCGTAACCGCCATGCCCAGCTGTGCGGCCCGGATGGCCGCCACATAGCCGCCAGGCCCGCCGCCGATAACCACCAAAGATTTTTGGGCCATTTTTTCTCCCCCTTACAGGCTTTTTTCAATCAGCGCGGCGATATCCCGTGCAATGGGCACCCATTGGTCATGGCCCTGCACGGCCTCCGTTAACCGCATCGCCATCGCTTGCCGGCTAAAAGGGCACCCTTCCAGGCTGGCGGCCATCAGGGGGATAGCCTCCTGCTCCATGCTGTCGGAATACAGGCGCGCCTGACGGATGGCGCCATTTTCCTGCCACAGGGCAAGCGATACCTCGCCCCAGTCAAACCGGCCCTGCACATGCCAGTTGCAGGGCGCCACCTGGCCTAACCGCCAGGTATCGGAGGCAAAAAACTGCGCCTTTTGGATAACCTGTGGCGCATGCTCATCCATCTGCAGCGTGTGCGCGCCAAGGCCATATTCCGCTTCAAATGCATGTTTCAAGGCCTGATGCATGCCTTGGACCGAAAGGCCGGGGCAAAACTCCACCAGATTAGCCACGCGCGCGCGCACGGAATCCACGCCCTTGGAAGCCAGCTTCAGGCGCGAAGGGCGCAGGTATTTTGCCATTTGCTGTGTATCGCAATCGATCAGCAGCGTGCCATGGTGGCATGCAACGCCGCCGCTTTTATAAAATGCGTTGCCCGAAAACTTGCGGCCGTCTACCGTGGCATCGTTACGGCCGGATACCTCCGCCCGGATGCCCAGGGCGCGCGCCGCCGATACGATGACGTTCATCTGGCGCGCGACGTCGTATTCCCCCTCGCGCGCCAGGAACGTAAAATTAAGGTTGCCCAGATCATGATAAACCGCCCCGCCGCCAGACAGACGTCTGGCCAAATGGCCGCCATCGCCCTCCAGCGCATCGACATTGCACTGGGCAAAAGCATCCTGGTTGCGTCCAATCACCACCGTATGCTGGTTTTGCCACAGATACATCACACAATCCCCCGGCTGCACCCGCCCCATCAGGCAGGCCTCCAGCGCCAGATTATGATAAGGATCATGCTCCTGCCCTATAAACGCAAGCAAGCGGCTTACCATGCTGATCCCCCTTGGTTAAGGTTATATTATGCCTGGCTGCCATCCCCTTGGGGGAAATCATAGCGCAGGCGGGGTTTGCGCGCGGCGCCCACCTCATCCAACCGACGCACCGGCGTGGTAACAGGCGCTTCATGCAGGGCCTGCGGGTTTTCATGGGCGATCCGGCAGATATCGCAAAGCGCATCGATGGCCTCATCCAGCGTTTCGCGGGATTCGGTTTCCGTCGGCTCGATCATCAGGGCTTCCTTGACAATAAGCGGGAAGTACATCGTCGGCGGATGGATGCCCCTATCCAGCAGCGCCTTGGCCACATCCATGGCCGATATGCCGCATTCCTCTTTCAGGCTTTCCAGGGACATGACAAACTCGTGCATGCACAGGCCATCGGTTGCCATATCAAAGCTTTGGCTCAGGCGATGCTTCATGTAATTGGCATTGAGCACCGCCGTGGTCGATGCTTCCCGAATGCCTTCGGCGCCCAGCATCAAAATATAGGTAAGCGCACGCACCACCACCAGGAAATTGCCATAAAAGGCTTTAACGCGCCCGATGGTATGCTCGGGGCAAGACAGGGCATACCCATCCGTGCCGCACGCCACCTGCCCCTTGGGCAGATAGGGCGCCAGGAAAGCCTTGCAGCCTACCGGGCCCGCGCCCGGGCCGCCGCCGCCGTGCGGGGTGGAAAAGGTTTTATGCAAATTCAGGTGCACCACATCAAAGCCCATATCGCCCGGCCGCGCAACGCCCATAATGGCGTTCAAATTGGCGCCGTCATAGTAGTTGAGCCCGCCCGCCTCATGCACAATGCGGGTAATTTCCTGAATATTCGGGTCAAAAATACCCAGCGTGTTGGGGTTGGTCAGCATCAATCCCGCGGTATCCGGCCCAACGGCCGCGCGCAGCGCATCCAAATCGACGCAGCCATGCTCATCGGAAGGAATGCTGACAACCGTCATGCCCGCCATGGCGGCGCTGGCCGGATTGGTACCGTGGGCCGCATCCGGCACGATGATGCGCCGGCGCTCCGTATCCCCGCGCGCCTGGTGATAGGCCTTAATCAGCAGCAAGCCGGTAAACTCGCCATGGGCACCGGCCGCCGGCTGAAACGTCATCCGGTCCATGCCGGAAATGGCGCACAACAATGTTTCCGCTTGCGCCAGCACCTCCAGGCAGCCCTGGGCGGTATCCGCCGGCTGCAGGGGATGCACCCCCAAAAAGCCCGGCAGGCTTGCCATGCGCTCATTCACCTTGGGGTTGTACTTCATCGTGCACGAGCCCAGCGGGTAAAAGCCATCGTTTACACCATGCGTGCGCCCGGCCAGCTGGGTATAGTGGCGGCTGATATCCACCTCCGCCATTTCCGGCAGGCGAAGGGGCGCCTGGCGCGCATTGTCCTTTGCCGGGGTAACCTCGGGCACATCCAGCGCCGGCATCAGGGCACAGCCCCGGCCAGGGCGGCTTTTTTCAAAAATCAGTTGCATGAGGCCACCTCCCGCAGAGCACTGACAAGCGCATCGATTTGCTGGCGCGTGTTCATTTCCGTTACGCACCACAGCATGCCGCCATCCAGCGGCAAGCCGGACAGCATGCCGCGCCCCGCCAGCTCGCGCTCGATCTTTTCGGGCGCAACGGGGCATTCGGTAACAAACTCATGGAAAAAGGCGCCGGGATAGCGCAGGGAGAACCCGGGAATGGCGCTGATCTGCTGCGCCGCATAGGCGGCTTTGGACATGCAAAGCCCGGCAACCTGCTTTAACCCCTCCGGCCCCATGGCGGCCATATAAACCGCCGAACGCATGGCGCACAGCGCCTGGTTGGAACAGATGTTGGAGGAAGCCTTTTCGCGGCGGATGTGCTGTTCGCGCGCCTGAAGGGTCAACACATAGGCGCGCCTGCCCTCCAGATCGACGGTTTCGCCGACGATACGGCCGGGCAGCTTGCGCATATGGGCCTGGGTGGTGGCCATAAAGCCCAGGTAAGGCCCGCCAAAGCCCAGCGGCAAGCCCAAAGGCTGCCCTTCGCCCACGGCGATATCGGCGCCGCATTCGCCCGGCGTTTTGATTTGGGCCATGGCGATGGGGTTGACCCCCATGATGCATTGCGCGCCGCTTGCATGCGCCAGCCGGGCCACCGCGCCGGCATCCTCGATAAGGCCAAAATAGTTGGGCTGCTGCACATACACGCACGCCACATCCGCCCCCATCAGGCCGGCCAGGGCTTCCAGATCCGTCCGCCCTTCTTTTAGCGGCACCACTTCAATGGTGGCATTGGTGCCCCAGGCATAGGTGCGGATGGCCTCGATAACCATGGGAGGCGCAGCCTGCGATACCAGCACGCGGCCGCGCTTACGGTCCCGGCACATGGCGGCGGCCTCGGCAGCGGCACTTGCCCCATCATAGTGGGATGCATTGGCCACCTGCATGCCGGTCAGCTCGCAAATCATGGTCTGATATTCAAAAATGGATTGCAAAATACCCTGGGAGATTTCCGCCTGATACGGGGTATAGGCGGTCAAAAACTCCTCCTTGCCCGTCACGCTGTCGACAATGGCAGGGATGTAGTGGTTATACGCGCCCGCGCCGCGGAAGATGGCCGGGAACACCGTATTTTTATCCGCCATGCCCGAAACAAGGGCGCTGGCCTCCATCTCCGACAGGCCGGGGCCGATGGGGGCCTGCGTATGCAGTTCTTCCGGGATGGTAGCAAACAGTTCCTCGGGGGAATGAAGGCCGATATCCCGCAGCATCTCCCCCCGCTCATCCGGTGTAGAGGGCAAAAAATGTCCCATGCGCTTACGCCTCCTCGGAAGCCACCAGCGCGGCATACGCCTGGGCGTCCAAAAGCTCCTCTTCCTGGGAAATCTCATTCATTTCGGCCAGCCAGGCGCCGTAGGGATCGCTGTTGACGCTCTCCGGCGCATCCAGCAGCGCCTCGTTGACAGCGCATACCGTACCGCTTACAGGGCTGAATACATCCTCCACCGCCTTGACCGATTCCACATCGGCAAAGCGCTCGCCCATGGTAACGGCATCGCCCACCTCGGGCAGGTTGATAAAAACAAGGTCGCCCATCTGGCTTTGGGCAAAATCCGTCATCCCCACGCGCACGCGGCCATCCTCCAGGCGCTGTAACCATTCATGGGATTTGGTGTAAAGCAGGTTTTCAGGCATGTTCATGTGCTTTCCCTCCACAATCAAATTGGCGCTTACGCGCGTTTATAAAAAGGCAACGGGACAATTTCCGCCCCTACCTTGCGCCCACGGATATCCACCTCTACCGCCGTGCCAACCTGGCTGCTGGCGGCATCGACAAGCGCCATGGCCACCGCCTGCCCCAGGTAGGGGCAATGCGTGCCGGAGGTGGTATGCCCAATCAGCTGTCCCTGGCAATAGATATCCTGATGTTCCCTGGCGATGCCGCGCCCCGTCATGCGAAGGCCGACGCGCTGGCGCACCGGCGTGCCCTTTGCGGCAATGGCATCCCGCCCGATAAAATCCTTGCCCATTTTAACGGCAAAGCCCAGGCCGGTTTCAATGGGATCGATGGTATCGTCCATCTCGTGCCCGTACAGGGGCATGGCGGCTTCCAGGCGCAGCGTATCGCGCGCACCCAGGCCGCATGGGATAAGCCCCAGGCCTTCCCCGGCCTGTAAAAGGGCATTCCACATGCGCGGGGCATCTTCATTGGACAGGTAAATTTCATACCCAGCTTCCCCGGTATAGCCGGTTTGTGAAACCAAACAGCGCATACCGGCCAGCACGACTTCCCGCTTAAAGGTATAATATTTGGTGGGCAGGCTGCCCTCCACGCCAAGCTTTAGCATAATTTCGTGCGAGCGGGGGCCCTGCAGCGCCAACTGGGCAACGGTATCGGAAATATCCTCTACCTTTACATCGCCAAAGGCATGCGCCTTCATCCAGGCAACATCCTTATGCCGGTTGGCGGCGTTGACCACCACCAGGTAGCTTTCCTCCCCCAGCTTATAGACAATAAGATCATCCACGCAGCCGCCCGTTTCATTGCACATCGGGCTGTAGCGCACCTTGCCAATGGCCATATTGGTAAAATCATTGGTCATCAGGTAATTCAGGTTTTTAAGCGCATCCGGCCCGGAAAAGATGACCTCCCCCATGTGGGAGACATCAAAAAGCCCGGCCTGCTTGCGCACGGCCATGTGCTCGGCAATCACCCCGGATGGGTATTGTACCGGCAGCAGATACCCTGCAAAGGGCACGATTTTGCCCCCCAGGGCAACATGGCAATCGTACAATGGCGTTTTAAGTTCCATGGTTTTCCCGCTCCTTCCAGCCTTTTGCCTAAATAAAAAACGGAGATACGCCAATAACAGCGTGCCTCCGTCGTGTTACCTGAAAGATTCTCCTCCACCAATGGAAGATTGCTTCTTCGGTGCCGGCCTATCTATCCGGCTTTCCAGAGTTTCGTCCGGCATCGGTTCTTTTGCCTGAGAGTTAGTTGCACAGTCAATCCCCTTCGGCGCCGCAGGGCGGTCTCTCCCGATGCCATCACTCGCTTGATTCAGTTTTACCCAGTATAAAAGATAAAAGCCCCCTTTGCAAGCAGCTTTTGGCAATTTCGGGCAAACTTTCGGCTTTTTCGCCACCGCCGGGGAAGCGAGCCTGGCTTTTATCGGCCCCTACCGGGCGGCATATCAGGCGCATCCGCTTAAGCTCCAGCCGCCCATTGCCATGGTTTTCCCCCCATGAAGCATATCAACATGGCCTCCGTTTTATGCTGCCTGCGCCTTTTTTGTACCCGTACCGCATATGCCGCGATGCCCCGTCGCCCGGGCAAGCCCTGTATAAAAAGGGCTGTCCCCACCCGCTGCCCGCTGCAGCCGCCCGGTATTGGGCATCAAAAAAGGCGGCCCGTACCCTTCGGGCCGCCCATGCCGTTTATCCATGCCCCGCGCATTACGGCGCAACCGGCAAAGTGCCATCCATAACCTCCTGCCACACCCGGCCGCACATGCCCTCCAGCACGTTGGAGGCGCCCCAGGGCAGGAAGCAAAACCACATGCTCGACGGAGCGCCGGACGGATATTTTTCCACCACCAGCCCCTGGGAATGGCAAAAGCGCTCGCTCATCCAGCCTTTTTTGCCAAAATCCAGCTCGCCATCGAAACGGTTATAGGATTGCATGCCCCAATAGAGCGTATCGTCCACACGCTGGGCCAGATAAGGATCCCCGGTATGATCCCACGCATACAGCATTTCATCCAATACCCCGCTGGACATGGGGTGGATATGCGGGTTGCAGGTGGAAGTAACCGATCCCCCGCACGCGCTCCAGCCCACACGGCTAAGCGGCGGCACCTGCACCGGCACGTTATAGCAAAATTTATAGGTAAACTCATAATCCAGCGCGGTCATCAGGCGGTCCAGATAGGTTTTGTCCCCCGTTAACACATGCAGCCAGCGCACCGCGCGGATATAGGCCAGTATTCCTTCGGAATCCACGGCCTTCCAGGTATCATGCGGGGTGCCGTAGCATTCCATGCGGCGCACATATTGGGTGTAGTAAGCCTGCTGGCTTTCCGCCATGGCGTCCACACCGCTGGTATCGCCCGTCAGTACGGCGGCATAGGCCTTGGCCGCCAGGCACCAGCAGCCGCAGAAGCCATCATAATCCAGCCCCGTACCATCCTCGGCCGACCAGACATAGGGATAAACGCCATCCTGGCGCCGGGTCGATTCGATGCGCTCCAGGCAATTTAGGACAAAGTTCAGCCAGCCGCCATGCTCAACGCCTTTTTGCTGTTTTTCCACCTGATAAGCCTTCAGGATATAATACAGCGCCTGCCCCACCAGGTAGGCGGTATGGCCCTTTTGCTCCAGATCGCCGTTCCACCAGCCTTCCGTTGTCCATGTACCATCGGCAAAGGCATCAAAGGGCAGGCCGGATTTGGGGTTTAAGGAATGCCCGACAATGTTATCAATGCAGGCAAGCGCATGCTCCCGCATGGCTTCATCACCCAGCCTAAGCGCCGCCATCAGGGTGGGTGTAGCTACCTCCACCCCGCCCGTCCAGCTGATGGAAGCCAGCGGGTTATGGCTGATGGTACCATCCGGCTTTAAAAACACCTGGGTGGAATAATTGCAAAGTTCCGGCATGTAGGAATCGCAATCGATGGCGCGGGCAATATCGGCCGTGGCGGTGGGCACATCGTTATCATGGCGGGGCGGCTGATGATAAATGGCATAAACATTGCGCACCACCTGCCCCACCGCCCTTTCATCGGGCGTATCGAACAGATAAACCTCAAAAGGCACTTCCAATTTGGCACCGGCGGGCAGCACCAGATCCCCGCGGCAATCGGCCGGATCAACGGAAATATTTTTTTCGATCAGGTACAGGTACGGCGCATTTTCATATCCCAGCGTAAAGCACACCTGCCCGCCCTTTTCCATGGAACAGCCAAAGCCGTTAAACTGGGCCAGCTTGCCCGGTATACCGGGCGCCCAGGGGGCAAGGTTTTGCTGTTCATCCCGCACCAGATAAGGGCTGGCGCTGATGCCGGCCAGTTTTCCGCCCGCAACCACCATGCTGACGGGGTGGGACAGCCTGTCCCCCCGCACCTTCCAGAATGCCGAATAGGGGGCGCCGGTTTTTGTATCGCTCAGCCGCGGATACAGGCCGCTGTTATGCAGCATACGCGCATCGCCCCGGTTGCGGCCGTACATAAAGGCCGGCATAAAAAAGCGAGGGTTATCCCCAACCAGGCTCAGGGCCACCTGCACGATACCGCACCACGTCCCCTGCCCGGCATTATCCAGCACCAACCGGCAGCGGTAAGGCTTTGTAGCGCTTCCTTGCCCGCCAAGCAGGCTGACCGCGGCCTTCAAACCGCCGCAAGGCACAGCGGCATACCCCTCATGGCCTTCCCCCTGCTTAAAGGATACATTCAGCTGCAACGAGCCCACGCCAATATCCATGTTTTATTCATCCCTTTGGCTTATAGTAGCCGCAAAGCGGCGCTATTTCTATTAATAGCCGCTCCTGCGCGCGCTGTCAACCGTCAATTCCGCCGCATCCCGCCAGCCGGCATCAAGGGCAAAGGGCATTTGCCCCTTTTCCTGGGTAGGGATGGATAAAAGCGGGCCCAAACAGGCTTTATCTCCCCAAAACAAAAGCCGCCCACCGCACAGCAGCGATGGGCAGCTTAAAAGTTGCCAAAGCATTTTTTCAAAACACAAAGCCGTTTTTTCCGGCCATTGCAGCACATGGAAGGCCGCGCGTTTGCAGGTTCCCGTATTGGCCTAGCCGATAAACATCTGCACCCAGTAAAAAGTGCCGGATACACGATAGCACCCAATGCCAATGGCCGTAAAGTTGGGGGATAAAACATTGTCCCTATGCCCCTGGCTGTTCATCCAGCTTTCCATCACCTGTTCCGGGCTTTCCTGTCCCCAGGCGATGTTTTCCCCCGCGGTGCGGTAGCCAATGCCCTGTTCCGTCAACGCGGTGGCAAAGCTGCTGCCGTTGGGGCGGGTATGCGAAAAGGAAACCACGATTTCCTTGGCCCTTACCTGTGCGGCGGCCGCAGCCGGCTGGCTGAGGGCAAGCGGGTTCAGCCCGGCCTTAGCCCGCTCCTGATTGACCAATTCCAGCACGCACTGCACCAAAGCTTGCGTGTTTACCGGTATTGGGGCAGGCTGCGGCGCGGGGCTGGCCGCCAACGTGGGGCTGGGCTTGGGTGTGCTTGGCAGCGCAGGCCGGGTGGCAGAGGGGGAAGGCTTGGATATGGGGGGCCGGGCAGGCGTTGGGGCTGCGGCCGTGGCGGTGGGCGCCAACGGCTGTTTTATGGCCTGGGGCGTTGGGGCAGGGCGTGGTTTTTCGCCGTCAGCGCCGGGGGAAACGGGTGGTGTTTCCGCCGGGGTTGGGGAAACGGCAGCTTCAGGGGTTTCTTTCCATGAACCGGCCGGCCCGGTTGGCTGCACGCCCCCGGTTGCCTGGGGCGCAGCCGGCGATGGGGAACATGCCATTGTATCCGGCTGCCCGCACGTTGCCGTGGGGGCACCCGTTCCGTTTTGATGGGAATGCCCTATAACCCCCAAAATGGCAATCCCCATCACCACAATAACCCCGGATACAACCACAGGCACCCATCGTTTCATCTTTTTGCCCCCACTACAGCCCGGCAAGCGGCGCTATTTCATTACACAAACAGGGTAACACAGGATGAGCATACCATAAAGCGGTAAATTCTGCCAGCGGCGCCGCCTGGCAGATATTCCCCCCTCCATGCTGCCAGATAATGGGCAAGCCCAATAAAGGCCCCACCCACCGCATCCGAGCCGGAGCCATGCACAAATCTTGCCGCCGGGCGGCTTAAAAGCGCCTTTTTGATGCCGGGGCGCCAGGCGCAGGCAAAATTGGGCTATTTTGTTCTTTTGCCATTCTAAAGGTTTTGCTTTTTTATGGTTATGGGGCCCTATTCACCCACGCCCAATAAAGCGTTGGGCCGCAGGTTCAATCCAGGGGATGGATTGCCCCCGGCTTTTTAGCCTAACTCCGGGCCGGCGACGCCATATACATGCGGATGGCCGCCGTTGCCTGTTGATAATCGCGCTGCACCGCTTCCCAAAGGCAAACAGCGTCTGGCGGAACCTGTTCATCCCCATGGCGCAATGCATCTGTCAGTTTTTCGCTGGAAAGGAACAGCGTGGTAAACCCAAGGTTCTGGCACACACCCTTGAGGGTATGCGCAGCCCGAAAAGCCTGCTCCCGCTTTCCGGCTTGCATGCCGGCGCATAACCGATCAAAATTTTCATCCTGCAAAAACATGGCCATCAGCCCATCCACCAGTTGGGGCTGAACCAGCCGCCTAAGCACATCGCCATAGTCCCCGCCCAGCCTTTTATAGCATTCCTGCACCGTCATTTTCCGTCCCCATTGCTGCAATACGCCTGCCGTTATTCAAAAAAGGTTAAAAGCCGCTTATCTCAGGGGCAAACGCCGCCATTTTCCACTTGGGTAATCACCCCTACAACCCCCAGATACTGCGGTATTTCTTCCGCAGACCACACCACGCGGCCGATACACCGGCAAAGCGCTTCCCTGCCATCCATTGTAAAGCCGCTATCCAGCGTAAATTCCGGGCTTTCCGGCGATGTTTCATGGGATATCCGCCGCCATTTTTCCACGGATGCACCGGCGCACCGGCCAATCGCCTCATCATGAACAGGGTCCGCAACAACCTCCCTCACGCCCAAAAGCGATGCACTGGGGCGGGACAGCGTCAGCACCGGCGGATTGCTTCTGTAAACAAATGTCCTTTCATTGGCCGCACCTTCAAAAAAATCCGCCCGCAGCTGTTCAAACTTTAGCTGCCGAAGCATCTCGGTTGGCACCGAAAGCTCCCTGTGCTGAAGCACTTCCTCCGTAATGCGCTGCAGCTTTCTGTTTTCCTTAAGGGCAATCGGGGGCTGTTGCAGGCGCTGTTCCAGCTTATCCCCAATCTCTTGCAGGCACTCCAGCAGCAGCGGATTAAAGGCGCCGCATTCGCCGCGGCGTATCATCCCGACGGCCTGCTGATGGGAATAGGCATTTTTATAGCAGCGCTCGCTGGTCAGGGCATCGTATACATCCGCCAGCGATACCACCTGGGCTGATATGGGGATATCATCCCCCACCAGGCCGTCGGGATACCCCGTGCCATCATAGCGCTCATGATGCCAGCGGCAAATATCGTGTGCGGTGCTGATGATCGGATCATTCTGATAAACGGAAAGCCGCTTCAGCATCAGGGCGCCCTCTACCGAATGGGTTTTGACCACGGCAGCCTCCTGCGCCGTCAGCTGCCCGGGTTTATTGAGTATTCCGTCCGGAATGATGATTTTGCCGATATCATGCAGGGAGGAAGCCGTGCTGATAACCCGCACATCAGGCGGTTTCAGCCCATACCGGGCGGTTTTTTTCATCACCTGCTGCAAAAGCATCTCGGTAATCAGGTTGATATGAAGCACATGCAGGCCGCTTTCCCGGTTTCGGAATTCGACGATCTGGCTTAAGATGGATACCATCTGGTCGTACATCTTGGTTCTTTCAAAAATCTGGTCTGCCACAATGGCCGCCAATCTTTTTTGTTTTTCATATAAAGCGATGGTATTTTTAACCCGCCGCTGAACGATATAGGCATCAAACGGCCGACTGATAAAATCCACCGCGCCCAGATCATATGCCTTGTTGACGGACGTTTGAGAGGTTTCGGCCGATATGATAATCACCGGAAGATCGTTGATCCAATGGCATTTGTTCATATAAGCCATTACCTCAAAGCCGTCCATCTCCGGCATGACAATATCCAGCAGGATCAGCGAAAAGCTATACGCCTGTTTTTCCAGAATGCGGATGGCCTGATGCCCATTTTCCGCTTCTACAATTTCGTAGGCATCCTGCAGCATGCCCGATAAAAGATTGCGGTTAAGCAAAGAATCATCCACAATTAATATCTTCCGTTTACACATATGCCCACCCCTTGTTTTTGTTTTTCAGGCGCACCGTTCCATCATAAAAAGCCGCCATGGCAACGGACATTGGGGGCCAAACCGGCCGCGTCCAGCCAACCCTTGGTAAAAATCCGGACAAAAAGCGCCATGCCATCCCCCGCTTTATCCGCCGATTTCCCCTCGCTGTTGCTATAAAGCCACGTTTTCTGTAAGTATTCGCGGATGGCATCAACGCCTACCCTCCGCCGCCCGCCTTGCCCATCAGCCCGGACAGGGTTTGTTTTAGCTTTTCCATATCCACCGGCTTGGCGGCATGGGCATTCATGCCCGCCTCCAGCGCCTTTTTGACATCTTCCTCGAAAGCATTGGCGGTCATGGCGATGATGGCAATGTGTGCGGCATCGGGGTGACCACAGGCACGGATACGTCGGGTGGCCTCATAGCCGTCCATCACCGGCATTTGGATATCCATAAAAATCATATCAAACTCTCCAGGCGCGGAACGCAGGAACCGTTCCACCGCCGCCTGGCCGTTGGGAACCACTTCGCAGATAGCCTGCTCCATCTGCAACAGCCTGGACATAATCTCGGCATTGATAGCATTATCCTCCACAACCAGCACATGCAGCCCGGCCAGGGAATATTCCTGTGCCTTGGCAGGCATTTGATCCGTGGATTTTTCCTCATAATATTGGGCAACCATCCGTTGAAAACCGGGCAGGAAGAAGGGTTTTTGCATAAGCATATCCACCCCGGCTTGGCGGGCCGTTTCCTCGATGCCGGTAAAATCACAGGCGGCCAGCACCAGAATGGGTACACCGGGCCCCACTTTAGCCCGGATGCGCCGGGCAGCCTCCACACCGTCCATACCGGGCATTTCCCAATCCAGCAAAATGATATCGAACCCTTCGTTGCGGTCATGGGCCTGCAAGGCCAGCTCCACAGCCTGGGCGCCGCTTGTGGCACAGCAAACCTGCACGCCGGCTTCCGCCATCAGCTGCCGGATATTGTGGCAGGCCTCCTCCTCATCATCGGCTGCCAGCAGGCGGGTGATGCCATGGCGGCGCCAGAAGTTATCATCCGGCTCGCCATCGGCCACCGGCAGCTCCAGCTCCACGGTAAAGGTGCTGCCCTGGCCCAGTGTGCTTTGCACGCAGATGGTTCCGCCCATCAAATCCACGATGTTCTTGGTGATGGCCATTCCCAGGCCCGTGCCTTGTATTTCCCGGTTATGCTCGGTATCCTCCCTGGCAAACATATCGAAAATATTTTTTAAAAATTGTTCACTCATGCCTACGCCGTTGTCGGCCACTACAAAGCGCAGGGGCACATGGTTGCGGATTTTCCGCTCCAACCCCTCCACCATCAGGCTGATTGTCCCGCCCTCCTTCGTGTATTTGACCGCGTTGGACAGCAGGTTAAGCAAGATCTGGCTCAGACGGATTTTGTCCCCCTGCACCCGTTCCGGAAGATTTCCCCTGGCGCGCAGATCCAGGGTTTGGTTTTTAGCCCTGGTCTGGGGCAGCACAATGGTGTAGACTGCCTCCATCAACTCCATCATGTTAAACGCCGTCACATTCAAGGCGGTATGTCCGCTTTCGATTTTGCTCATATCCAGGATATCGTTTATCAGCCCCAGCAAATGCTGGCTGGAAAAAGCGATTTTGCGGGTGTATTCCCGCACTTTATCCGGCTGATCGGCATCCCGGCCCAGCAGGGTGGCAAAGCCCACGATGGCGTTCATGGGGGTGCGGATATCGTGGGACATATTGGCCAAAAAATTGCTTTTGGCGGCATTGGCGCTTCTGGCTACCTCCAGCGCATTGGCAAGGGACTGGTTCATCTGCTGCTCCCGCGTGCGGTCGGACAGAACCAGCACATACTTTTCCGCCTTGTGGATCCTCGTGCGGTAGGCGGTCACGCGGAACCAGCGCACCTCCCCGGTGCCCTGATGAATATACTCCCGCTCCCATTGCTGCCGCTCGCCCAGGGCAATGCCCGGCAGCCTGTCCAGCATGCTGGCGGTGCCTGTTTCCCGGATCAGCCGGTTGAGCACATTGATATCGGCCCGCACCTCTTTTTCCGCGATGCCCAGCAATTTTTCGATGTTGGGGCTGATATAATCGGGCTTTAGCTGCTTTGTGTCCATCATGATAAACACATCATCCACATTGGCCGACAGCGTGCCAAACAGTTCTTCCCGGTACAAAAGCTCCGCATCCTTGGATACCAGGCGCTCGTGGTTGCGATAGGCCAGGAAAGCAACCAGCGTGATGCATATAAGGCCTGCGATGCCGATCACCACCAGCATGGTAACGGTTTGCAGGCGATTCATGCTGGCGTTGACCACACGGGCCGGCACGATGCCCAGCACCATCCAATCCTGGAAGTTAACCGGCTCATAAACCAGGTAATAGGCCTCTCCCGCCGTGCGGAAGGTAATAACGCCGGATCCCCGCTGCCGGAATTGTTCCTGCAGTTTCTGGAGCTGCTGGCCGCTTATTTTATTATCCTTTTCCAGCCAGGAAAAGACGTTATACACGCTGTGGCCGGCCTTGTTGCCGTTATTGAGCAGTACCCGCCCATCGGAGTAGACCACATAGCTGGCCGATTGCCCATCAAAGGCCGAAATTTCAAGGGATGCAATGATATCTTGGTTATCATAGCTGATGGCAATGGGCTCATAATCAAAGCCGCGGAATGTGCCGGGGGCAATGGGCACGGCAAACACCATCAGCTCGGGAGAACCGGGCAGGGTAGCATCCGCCACCACGCACGCATCCTCCAGGATCAAATCGCTCAAATGGTGCTGAAAATCAAGATACCCCTCTCTTCCATCGGCAGTCAGATAGTTGCCATCCTTGGAAATAAAATAAAAATCGGTAAAGCCCCATTGCTGCTTC
>JAQXFY010000101.1 GCA_029006015.1 bacterium | reverse complement strand
AGGAGATGTAGCCACGGTCAAACTGCATGCCTTCCACCAGGCTGAGCTCCGTGCGCATGGTCTTGGATTCCTCAACGGTGATAACGCCATCCTTGCCGACTTTTTCCATGGCATCGGAAATCAGCTCGCCAATGTAGCTGTCGGCGGAGGAGATCGTCGCCACCTGGGCGATAGCCTGCTTGCCTTCGATGGGCTTGGAAATATCCTTAATGGCTTCGACGGCCGCGTCCACGGCGTTGGCGATGCCGCGCTTGATGATCATCGGATTGGCGCCGGCGGCCACGTTCTTCATGCCCTCGCGGATGAGCGCCTGGGCCAGCAGCGTAGCGGTGGTGGTGCCATCGCCGGCCACATCATTGGTCTTGGTGGCAACTTCCTTTACCAACTGGGCGCCCATGTTCTCAAAGGGATCTTCCAGCTCGATTTCCTTGGCGATGGTCACACCATCGTTGGTGATGAGCGGCGCGCCGAACTTCTTGTCCAGCACGACGTTGCGGCCCTTGGGCCCCAGGGTAATCTTAACGGTTTCCGCCAGCACATTAACGCCGGTTTCCAGCTTGCGGCGGGCGGCTTCCCCATACAGCAGTTGCTTAGCCATTGTTTATCCCTCCCGTTTTTATTCAACTACGCCCAGCACATCGCTCTGGCGCACGATAACGTATTCCTTGCCATCCAGCTTGATTTCGGTGCCGGCATACTTGGAATAAATGACTTTGTCCCCTACCTTAAGCTGCATCTGGATTTCCTTGCCATCCACCATGCCGCCGGGGCCTACCGCAACAACTTCCGCCATCTGCGGTTTTTCCTTGGCCGCACCGGGAAGGACGATGCCACTTTTTGTGGTTTCTTCGGCTTCAATGGCCGTCAGCACCACGCGATCAAACAACGGTTTGATGTTCATTGGGATTCCTCCTTACAAAAATTTTTGTTTTTTGGGTGATTTAGCACTCTTTTGTTGGGAGTGCTAAACTGGGATTATTATCATTCACACCGTGCCAATTCGCAAATAAGCCGATATTGATTTATTTCTTTTTTCCAGCTTTTAATCACCATCAAACAGATAATTTTAATTCCGTTCTCCCAAATGCTCCGTTTATCTTTCAATTTCTTCGTTTTTCTTGTTCTGTACAAAACGCAGCGAAAAATGTACAATATTATATAGCCATTTCGCCGCAAGGGGTGATGTATCGATGCCCGAATTCGATAAATGGGACGCACGCTTTATGGAGCTTTGCACCGTTATCGCGCAATGGAGCAGCTGCTATCAGGAAAACCGCAAAATGGGTTCACTCATCGTCCGGGACCGGCGCATTCTGACTACCGGCTATAACGGAGCGCCGGCCGGCGTCAAAAGCTGTGTGGAGCGCGGCGAGTGCCTGCGCCGCAAGCTGGGCATTGCCTCCGGCACCCGGCATGAGCTGTGCTATGCCATCCATGCCGAACAAAATGCCCTGATTCAGGCCGCCAAACTGGGCGTATCGGTGGAAGGGGCAACGCTGTATGTCACCCATCAGCCCTGCAGCCTGTGCACGCGGCTTATCATCAATGCCGGCATCCGCCGCGTGGTATACCGGTATCCTTATCCCGATGATTTTTCCCATGCCCTCTTTGAGGAAGCGGGCGTTTTGCTGGATCATTACACATTACCCGAAAAACCATAAAATTCAACAAAAGGAAGTGCACGCGTGTATCATATCCTAGTTGTCGATGATGAAGCCCGTATTCGCGCTGTTGTCAAGGAATATGCCCAAATGGCCGGGTTTGAGGTATCCGAGGCCGTCGATGGCAACGAGGCCATCGCCAAGGCCCGCTCGCTCAACCCCGATCTGATCATCCTGGATATCATGATGCCTGGCGTCGATGGGTTTGCCGCCTGCCGCGCCATCCGTGCCTTTTCCAGGGTGCCCATTATCATGCTGTCCGCCCGGGGCGAGGAATACGATAAATTGCTTGGTTTTGAGCTGGGCATCGATGATTATGTCGAAAAGCCCTTCAGCCCCAAGGTGCTGCTGGCGCGCGCCCAGGTTATCATTCAACGCAGCCGGGAACAGCCTGTTCAGCCCGCGGAGGGCACGCTTACCTTTGGCGGGCTGGTCATCGACATGCCCGGCCGCACCGTTTGTGTCGATGGCGAGCGCGTCGAGATGACGCCCAAGGAATACGAGCTGCTTTTTTACATGGTGCGCAATCAGGGCGTCGCCCTGTCGCGCGAGCGCATCATGCGGGAAGTGTGGGGCTACACCTTTGCGGTGGACGATCGTACCGTGGACGCGCATATCAAGATGCTCAGGCGCAGCTTGGGCCCGTACCGGGACATGATCGTCACCCTGCGTGCGATGGGGTATAAATTTGAAGCGGAAAATACACAGCCTTAGAAGCCGCCTTTGGTTCTTTTTCATGATTTCCACCGTCCTGCTGCTGGGGCTGATGTGGCTTTTTCAGGTTGTCTTTTTTCGCAGTGCCTATACGCGCATGAAAAAAAGCGCCCTCTACCGCATCGCCGATACGCTGGTGGCTGAACAAAAACCGATACTGACCAATTCCAGCGATTTCCTTTTAACCGCCAGCAAACTGGCGTATGAGCAGCAGTGCTGCATCGATATCTACCGCGTGGGGGCGGATGGCAAGCTGCAGTCGCTGTCCGTCATCGATGCGCTTAACCAGCAATGCCTGCTGCATTCGCCGCAAACCAAGCTGGACAAAACCCAAATCGCCCAAAACCTGGCATCCGGCACCAAACCCTATCTGCTGTCCTCCTATCCGCGGGAAAACGAAGTCATGCTGCTGTATGCACAGCTTTTTTCCACCGATGTCGGGGAAACCGGCATGATTCTGTTAAACACCTATATCGAGCCGCTGGATTCCATCATGAGCCTGATGACCAACCGCCTGCTTGTCATCACCTTTACCGGGCTTGGCCTGGCCATGCTGCTATCGCTTTTATGGGCAACGCGCATCGCCAGCCCCATCACGCGCATTACCGCCACAGCGCGCGAGCTGGCGCGCGGGCATTACGATGTCTACTTCAAGCCCAGCACCAGCTATGCGGAAATCAACCAGCTGGCCGATACGCTCAACTTTGCCGCGCATGGCCTGGGCGAGGTTGATCGCCTGCGCCAGGAGCTGATTGCCAATGTTTCCCACGATGTGCGCACGCCGCTTACCATGATCCGCGCCTATGCCGAAATGCTGCAGGATTTTTCGGGCGAGGATCCCGTCAAACGCGCCGAGCATCTGGATGTCATTATCGGCGAGGCCGACCGGTTAAACAACATGGTCAAGAACCTGTTGGATCTGTCCCAGCTGCAAACCGATACCACCCCCCTGGCGGACGAGCCTTTTGACCTGGCCGAAACCGCCGCGCGCATCCACAACCGGTTTGAAGGGTATGCGCAGCAACGGGGCATTTCCCTGTTGCTGGATTCGCCCGATTCGCTTTTTGCCTATGGGGATGAACCCCGCATCGAGCAGGTATTCTACAACCTGCTGGGCAACGCCATCCGCCATACCGACCGCGGGGGGCAGGTAGGCATCCGCATTGAACGCGCGCCGGAGGGGCATGTGCGCGCCAGCGTATGGGATACCGGCAACGGCATCAGCCCCGAGCAGCTGGAGCATATTTGGGACCGCTATTACAGCGATAAGGACCGCGATGGCGCCGTCAGCACCGGGCTGGGGTTATCCATTGTGCGCGCCATTCTGGAGGGTTCCGGCGCCGCCTACGGGGTGGACAGCGTGCTAAACGAAGGCAGTTGTTTCTGGTTTGAGCTTTCCGCCAACCCCAAGCCGGTCGCCCACAAATCCCGCCTGTTTTTCCCCAAGGATCGATAGCCCGCATGCGCCGATGCGCTGAAGGCTGTCCTCCTTTTGCGTTTTGCCAGGCGCCCCGGGCAGCAGGTATGCGGCCCGGATGGCGCGCAAACAGCCCTTGCCCAACAGCCCCTCCCCCTTTTGCGCCGGTAACGGCCTGCGCCTAACCGCAACAACTTATTGGGGCCCGACAAAAACAGGCTGCCGGCTTTTATGATGAAATTCCCCAACAAAGGATAAAAAGGCTGCTGCATTTTTTGCAGCAGCCTTTTTGCGATCATCCTCCCCAAAGCATATCCGCCTAGAATACTTTCAGATGTTATCCGCAGCCATGCCCTGCGGGAAATCGGCTTATTTTCTTAACAAGCTGACGATCGCTTGAAACACCAAGCCGATACAAAGCCCTATAACGCCAGCCAACAGGATGATAAAAAAACATCCAAATGCAGTAAACATAGCGGTACAAACAACCACTATGGCTGCCAGCAGCGCAAATATAATCGCCAGGCCAAAGCATAAAGCGTAAGCAGGCTTCCTGTTGGCCGCCAAAGCGGGGTGTTCGCCTTTTAAAATATAGTCAGTAGCAACTTCAAAATATTCGCTCATAGATATTATTTTATCTATATCCGGAACACTTTGCTCGCTTTCCCATTTGGAAACCGCCTGCCTGGATACGCCAATCTGATCGGCAAGTTCTTCCTGAGAAATGCCTTTTACCTTTCTTAAATACTGGATTCTGTCCGCCATGTTCATCGCCAACGCCCCTTTCTTTTGTGGTTCAATCATACCCGCTCCGTCAGTTGCATAACCACCATTTACAGCTGAAAACCTGTCAACTACCGGTTGCAGCCCTGTTTTCGCCGGTAAAACCCATATCCGGCCATAACACATAAGCGGCCAGAATATGGTATTCCGGCCGCTTCATACATATTTTATGGCGAAAGCTTATCCTGCGCCAACCGCTTTTTATCCCCGGATAACCAAGCCCCCGGATTATTTCAGCCAGGGTGCCCGGGGGAAATGCCACCCCTCCTCCAGCGCAAAGCTGCCGCTGTGGCGAAGGTATTTGCCCTCCCCTTCCCACGGCATGCGCCAGGATTGATAGGCATCGATCAGCTCATCCTCCAGGCCGCGCACATGCGTCAGCTCGCCATCCACAAGGATATCCCCCGCATCAAAGGGCGTCACCGGGCAAGCCTCCTGCACGGCGTTGGCCACCAGCACCTCGGCCAGCGCGCTTTCGATGCCGCACACCACCTCGCCGCCGCGCACCGCTTCCACCGCCATAACCAGCTTGCGGTGATATTCATCCTCCGGCGGGCCGTAATCGATAACGGTACCATCATCAAGCAGCGCGCGCAGGTTGCCCGTCATGCCCTCGCCCGGGCCATAGATGGCCGTGCCTTTTTCAAACTCGTACCGGAAGGAGGGATCGATGTTCATGTTGACCGCGTGGGAAGCAACATACAGCGCCTCCACTCCGCCGGCCAGGCGGCAGCGGACCGCCGCGGTATCAAAATTTTCGATGGGGTTGGCGCGCCCCACCGCCGCCTCAACCGCCAGCGGCGTCACCGCGCTGTCCGTCGTCTGCCCCAGGCAGTAAAACATGTTAAACAGGTAATGGGCAGTGGCATTGTGCAAAACCGAATCCAGCAGCCACCCGTCCTTGCCATCGCGGATTTTGCCCGCCCAGCCTGTTCCGCGGTGATAATAGGTGGCGGTCCGCGGCCACAGCACCAACGTGCGAAGGCGTTTGGGCGCGCCGAACCTGCCGGCGATAATATCCTTTTTAAAGGCTCCGATGGCGCGGCTGTGCGCCCACTGGTAGCCGATCATCACCTTTTTACCGGCGATGTTGCGCGCCCGGATCAGCCGGGCAGCATCCTCCGCCACCGGGCAGAGCGGCTTTTCCAACAGCACATGGCAGCCCCCCTCCAGCGCCTCCACCGCCTGGGGCACATGAAAGGCAATGGGCGAGGAGATGATGCACAAATCCGGCCGGATGCCGCTTGCAAACATATCACCCAGCGTGCGGTATAAAGGGATGCCCGCCTGACGCACGCGCTCCAGGCACCGGCAGCGCTCCGGGAACGGATCCACCCCCGCCACAAAGCGCACATCCGGCCCCGCCAGGCCATCCAACAGCCAACGGGTATAGTTTTCTCCATACCCGCCCAGGCCCGACAGGGCCACCGTAACCTGTGTCATTGCAATTCCTCCTATTCTTCTACACGCCGGTTGGCATGATACGTTCTGGATACAATCGCCAGCGCCAGGCGCGGGGGTAAAATGCCAAAGATAAAAGCCAGCACCTTATATTTAGCCCCCACCACAACGCGCACCGGCACGCTTTTTTTGCCGCACAGCCGGCAAATGATGCGGGCCACCCCGTCCGGCGTGCCGCCCGCCTTTTCATCGCGCTCCATAATGGCCACCGCCCGCCGGCACGTCGGCCCATACGCCGATCCTTCCGGCAGGGAATAGGTGCGCGCGGCGGTAAAGCCGGTATTCAAATCCCCCGGCTCCACAATACAGACGTTTACCCCAAATGGGGCAATTTCCATGCGCAGGGCCTGGGCATAGCCCTCCAGCGCATATTTGCAGGCGCTGTAATGCGCCTGATAGGGAATGGGGATAAGCCCCGCCACGGAGCCGATGATAATGCACAGCCCATGCCCCTGTTGGCGCATGCCGCCCAGCACATGGCGGTTAACCCCCACCACCCCCATATAGCCTGTTTCCATCTGCAACGATACGATATCCGCCCCGGTATCCTCGGCCGCACCGGCCACGCCAAGCCCGGCGCTGTGGATGACAATATCGATGCCGCCAAGCAGCTCCACGGCGTTTTTTACTCCTTCGATGATGGAGGCCTCATTGCGCACATCCATGCGCACCGTAGCAATGCCATCCATCTCCTGTCCGCTTGCGCCCCTGCGGGAGGCCGCCACCACACGATAGCCCTTGGCTGCCAGCATACGCGCCGCCGCCAGACCGATGCCGGAGGTTCCCCCCGTAATCAGCACACGGTTGCCATAGGGAAATGCTGCTTCCATGCTTTCCATCCTTCCTGTATGGGCCGGGGCCCGTCCAATGCCGCAATCCGGCCATGGGCCTGCAGCCCCCGTCCGCAACGCGCGGCATGCCACAAACCTTTATGCCGGATAATGGGTTTTCCGTCCCCCATTATTGGCCATGGGCCTCCATCAGTTTACCATAAGCCCGGCGGATATCATCCACCGTTTCCTGGGGGGAGATAACGCGCACCTCGCCGCCAAAGTGTGCCAGCCAGGCGATAAAGCCCGCCCCCGGCTGCGCCGCTGTGCGCACAATATACCCGCCATCCTGATCCGGCACCGCCCGGGCATCGGGCAGGCGCTCCATAACCGCGGGCAAAAAAGCCTCCGATGCCCACAGCGTGATGTCCACGGGCGCTCCGGCAAACATCGAAAAGCGCCCGCGCATATAGGCCTTAACATCCAGCGGGGAGGCATAATGGCTGATGGCATCGCACGGCGTGGCCCGCGTGCGCAGCTTACGCACCCCGCTCATCCTGTCCACCCTAAAATGCGTCATTGCGCGATGACGCGGATCATGGGCGATCAGGTAAAGGGCATCCTCGGCCCATACCAGCGCATAGGGGCTGACCGAGCGCGGCCTTTTGGGCCTGCCTTCGCCCGCGCGCGGGGTGGCATAATAAAAACTGGCCTTGCAGCCTTTATCGATGGCCTGCTGCAAAACATCAATGGCTGCATACAGCTGCGGGTTGCCGTTTTCCTCCTCCCGGGGCAGGGCAAGCTGGGCCAGCAGCATATCGGCCTGATCCTCGGGCACCAGGCGGAGCAGTTTATGGACAAGCCCCTGCGCCTGGCCTTCCGGTATAAAACGCGCCGCCAGCACCGCGCTTGCCAGCAAGCGGATCTCCGCCGCCCCAAAGGGCCGGGTGGCAATATAATATCCGCCCCGCCCGCCGGTACAGCGCACATCCATCCCCCGCTGGCGCAGCTGGTTTAAATCATCATATACCGTCTTGCGTTCGGCCGGGATGCCCTGCTCCTCCAGAAGCCGGCACAGTTTTTCCGCCGACAGGGGATGGCCCTCATCGGTTTTTTCCAGCATCAGCTGGGCTACCGCAAGCAGGCGCTGCTTGCCTACCGAAATGGCCATTTTATTCGTCCCGCTCCCGCTCGTGGGCTTTTTCGCTTTCCTGGGCCGGATAAAGGGCATCGATAATGCGCTCGCACAGCGTGCGGCAGGCCTGGGCCTCCGCCGCCAGCCGGATGGCCAGCTGCACCAGGGCGCGGTCGGGCTCATCGGCCTGAAGGACGGATTCCAGGCGGTCCGGCCCCTGCTCCAGCTCGCGTTTAAGGTATTCGATATACAGATCATATGCGCTTGCCATGTCATCCTGCTGGGCATACTTTAAAATGGCGCCCGCATCCTGCAGGGCCAGCGTCTGTTTCAGGTGGTATGCCAGCATAATGGCCATAACATGCTCCGGCGCATACTTTTTACGCTCGGGCCGGGGAATGATATCGCTTTTGGAATAGTTATTAACCATGGCCTTGGTCACCAGCGCATCCTCGGAGGAACGCTTAAAAACAGCCAGGCTGCTATCCACATAGGTAAGCACCTGGTCCATATATAAATCGATGCGGGGCAAATCCCCATGCCGGGGCAGCTGGCTGCCCGCCAGTTTCTGCGCCATATCCAGCACCTGCTGCGCTTTGGATGCCTGCTCCATGGTCAGTCCCCCTTCTGTCTGATGGAATTATACCGTTTTTTTTGCATTTGTTCAACAAGACCACCTTGCACGCACTAGCAAGATGTGCTATTATTTTTCCAGCCCCATAATATGGTTTTAAAAACCGCAAGATGCAGCTAAGAACAATACACCTAAGGGAGGCGTTTAAGATGTCCGATTCCATTTACCTGCTGGGCGATTCCGTTGCCGCGGGCGTTTATATGAACGCCAAGGGCCGTTATCAGCTATGCGAACAGGGCTTGCCCAGCCGCTTAAAGCAACAGGGCTTTGAGGTGCACAACCTGGCCCGCATGGGCGCCAAGGTATCCCAGGCGGCAGATCTTGCCAACCGTGCCTTGCCGGATAAAGCCACAGGGCGCATCCTGGTGTGCCTGGGCGGCAACGATTGCGATTTTGATTGGGCCGATATCGGCCAGCATCCTGAAAGCCAGCATACCCCCAATACGCCGCTGGATATTTTCTGCGAAAAAGCGCGTGCCCTGCTTAGCCGGCTGCGCCAAAAGGGCTTAACCCCCACCGTGCTGGTTCCCCCGCCCATCGATTCCAGCCGCTATTTTGCCACCTTTACCGCGCGCGGTGCGGATGGGCGCGGCGTGATGCGGTGGCTGGGGCATCTGTGCCGCATCCACGAATGGCAGGAGCTGTATGCCATGGCCATCGGCGATATCGGGCGCGAGGCCGGCTGCCCCGTTATCAACGTGCGCTCGCGCTTTTTGCTTGAGCGCGATTATCGCCAGCTGCTATGCCAGGATGGCATCCACCCCAATGCACAGGGCTACCAGCTGCTTTCGGATACCGTGCTGGGCTGCCTGTAAGGGATAGCGGGCCTATCAACAGGCTTTAAAGCAGTCCAGGCCCGATACCGCGCTTTGCGTGCGGCCGGGCTGGCCTTACACAAAAGCCGGCCCGCCCGGCCGGCAGACGGCGTGGCGCGCGGGCTGTCGGCATTGGTCTTTTGCGCAAAAGGCCCTGCGTCTAAAGAAAATTCCATCATAAAAGCAGGCGGCAGTTTTTGAGGGCTGCCGCCTGCTTTTTAGGTATGGCGCTGTAACCCGGGCCAAAGCCGCGGTTATTGGTTCTGCTTTTCCCCCACCGGCATCAGGCGCATGGCAAAACCGCCATTGGCCACCATGGGAATTTCCATCCATTGGCCCGATTTTACGGCAAACCTTTCCACGCGCACGGCATGCATATCGTGCCCATGCAGCGAGGGACGCATGCGGCTGGGCTGGCTATCCATCTGATGCAGCAGAGCTTTATCCGGCGGGGGCAGCGTGCCTTCCGATACATCAAAGGCGCGAAGATCGCCCAGATCATCGGCATACAACTCGGCCATCCAATCGCCATCCGGCAAAAAATCCAGTGCAAAGCGGGCGGTGCGCGGCTTGCGCGCGCAGATGCCGGCAACAAACCATTGCCCACCTTTGCCGCGTGCCATGGTTACATGGCTGGCCGGATATCCTTCCAGCACCAGGGTTTGATCCCAACTGGCGGGCACTGCGGATAAAAAGGGGCGGCAGGGGTTTTCCAGCACCGGGTCGATTCCCTCGCCAATGTGCTGGATATAGCTGGTAAAGATGACCGTCAGCCCCGTCTGATGGGCATCCGTCGTGCCGGTTTGATAGCTGCGGTAGGCCACCGGCGTATAATCCATCGGGCCGACAGCGCCGCGGGTAAAAGGCAGCGTGCAGTTGTGCGCCGCATCCGGCCCGCCCGGCAAAAAGGTGGAAAAATGCTGCAGGTATTCCGCGCCAAACACCCCTTCGCGCGTCATAACATGGGGCCAGGTACGGATCTCGCCCGCAGGCTTCATACAGCCATGGAAATTAAGCATCAGCCTGTGCTTGGCCGCCAGGCGCGCCAGCATGGCGTACTGCCCCACGCGCTCCGTCGTTTCGCTTTCAAAGAAATCGATCTTGATGCCGGCTACGCCCCACGCCTGGTAGGTGGCCATTTTTTGCTCCGCCACGGCTTGCTCCCGCATATCGGCGGAATGCTCCCACAGCCAGATGCCGACGCCGCGCTGCTTTCCGTAGGCTACCAGCGCGGGGATATCGACATTGCCCGGCCAGCCGGCATCCGCCAGGTAATATGTCCACCCCATTTGGGCCGCAAAATCGATATACTGCCGGCTGCGTGCTTCATCCTTGGGGGCATCGTTTTCCGTCATCCAGCTCCAGGCGGCCAGGCCGGGCCGGATAAAGGAGGTATCCTGCACAATGGATGGCGGGTTGAGGTTTTCCAGCAGATTGGAAGTGACGATGGCCTGTAGATCCCCCACCATGACCGCGCGCCAGGGCGTGGCAAAGGGAAGCTCAACCTTTACCGGTTCCAGCTGATCGGGCGCGGGCACCACATACAGCCTGCCCGGGTTTTCGGGCCGGCTTTGCAGAGTAGAGCCCCAGTATCCCCCTTGCACATCGGCTTCGGCATACAGCGCCCATAGGCCATGGCCCAGCTCTACCAGCATGGGAAAAACCAGGCGGTTTTGCCAAAGTTCCTGCCGGGGGGTGGGCTGATAATGGTCCTCATAGGAAAAAACATGCTTCATGGCATATACCATGCCCGCGCCTCCCGGCACCTCCAGCGCGGTGGCTTCGCCGGTTACGCGCGCCGTGCCCTCCCCCTGCACCCGCAGGCGGAAGGCCGCGCCATCATCATAGGCGCGCCCCTCCCATACCAGGCAGCAGCCCGCCTTTTCAAAGGTGACTTCCAGCGTATTGGCCCGGTTGTAACACATCTGCTTTTTAAAAGCCGGTATTTGATAGCTTTCATCCATTTTGTCCCGCGCCTGCCCTGCATACCGCAGGCCGCAGGACAGATCCATCCCCTCCAGCCGCAGGCCGACCGGCGCGCGGGCAGCGGCCTCCACACCGTCTTTTTCCACGCGCACATGGGGCACGCCGCCCTCCAATGTCAATTCCAGGCATACCCGCCCATCCGGCGAGCAAACGCGATAGACTGCCATATCCAATTCCCCTTCTGCGCCACAGGCGCCTTGATGAAAAAGTACATTTCCATATCCGAAAAGCCCCGCCCGATGATTGCCTTTGTACCGCACCAGGGGTATCCCCGCACGCGGCATCCAGCAAAGCCCCCTTATACGGATGCGGGCCCATCACCTGCAGATGATAGGCCCGCTTGCCTGTAACAAACCCTTTTTTCCTATATGCCCGGCAGGAATACGGGCCGCCGGCTGCAGGGTCAGCGAAAGCCCATGCCCCGAAGCGCCCGTGAAACGATACCGACGAAGCTTTTCTCCGCCCCCCAGGAAAATTTAAAGATTGGCCCCTGGCCGCCGCCGGAGGAGATGGCATCGACGCAAACGGTATTACCCTGCCCACTGACAACCAGCGTCAGGCTGGCACGGTTGCCGGCGCGCCAATAGTATTTTTCAAATACCATCACCTGCACGCCCTGCCCGCCCTGGCTGCGCGATACGGTGCCCACCAGTTCGCAGCTGATCCCGCTGTTTAAAACCACATCCTTCAGCTGCCCGGCCACCTGGGCCACATTGCCCGGGCCGGTCATCGACATACTGGCCATTTCCTAAATCCCTCCCCGGCCGGCTTCCAACGTATGCCTTTTACGCACAGCAGGCAGCGCCCGGCCAAACGCGGTTAGAATGTACGGCGGGTGAAATCCCAGAACGCGCCGCCCAGCAGCTGTTCGACATCCCGGCGCATCTCATCCTCGCTGACGCGCCAGCCGGTTTTTTCCAAATCCTCATACTTATCGGCCAGCACACGCGCGATGATGGTGCGCGAATGGCTCCACTTGTATACCAGCTGATCGAGCACGCGGGCATCGGAATGCTGCGGGGTAAAGGATGCGCCCAACAGCTCCATGCGCATGCGGGTCATTTCCTCGATCAGGCTGGGGTTGTTTAAAAACCACCAGCACCCAAACACATGCAGGTTGCGGAACTTGCGCGCCGCCACGCACAGGGTGTGCTGGTTTTCGCGCGACAGCATGGTTACCAGGAATTTATTATGCGGGAAGGCCGCGCACAGGCGCTCGACACTGCCGACATCGGCCGCGCCAACCCCGTCGCCCGCCAAACGCAGGCCGGGATTAATCAGCCGCTTGACGCCGATCATCAGCGCCATGGGCAGGTTCAGCTCCCGGCACACGGGCAGCACGGCTTCGGAAATCAGGCGCGAGGCGATGCTGTCATCGGGCCACACAAACGTATCCGGCAGGGAAACGGCCATGTACACGGGGTTGATGCGCGCGCACCAATCGCGCAAGAAGCGCTTGCATTCCTCTACCGCGGCCTGGGTCAGCCGCTCGTCTACGGCATAGCCCATGCCGCGCAGTTTTTCCACATTTTGCTTGTAGGAAACCAGCAGCCCATCCAGCCGCAGTGCAGCGTGGAAGCGCTTGTCCACCTTCGCGCCTGCCATCCACACGGCACGCTCGGCATCGTCGAAAGGATCGTTTGTCATGATGACATCGCGCACATTGGCCGTGGAAAAAACACGGTCGACAATGGTAGCACTGGTATGGTCCTCATAAAAGCTGCGCCAGGCATCCAGATCGCGCGAAGCAACATCCATCCCCAGATCGCGCAGCGCCGTCAACACCCCGCGGCAAGCTTCACTATAAGGCGAGTTTTTGATAAACAGCCATTCAAAGGCCAGATCGGCCTGCTCGCGTTTGGATTTGGCATAAAACGCTTCAAACGGGATATCCAGATAACGCATGGTCTCGGCGGACAGGTAATGGTAGCACATCAACTCGTCCACGCCCCACAAAAGCAGATCGCCAAATACGGGCGCATAGATGTGCGTGTGGATATCGGTTACCGGGGTTTGGCGGACAAGGCGCTCAACGCGCTCCAGCATGGACATGCGATTTCCCCCTTTTACAGCGTAACGCCGGTTTTAAAGATGGCGATTTCGCGGTATTCGTTCAACTCGTTTTTAACAGGCTGGCCCGAAGCCGCCTTAAGGATGACATCCATCAGCCCATCGCGCGCCTGCTCCATGGGCACGCCGTCGGCCAATACACCGGCATCAAAATCGATCCAGTGCGGCTTGCGGCTGGCCAGCGAATGGTTGGTAGCGATTTTCAGCGTGGGCACGGGCCCGCCCAGCGGGTTGCCGCGGCCGGTGGTAAACAGCACCATCTGCGCGTCCGTTTCCCGGCGCTCGGAGATGGCCTTGACGCCGGAGCGCTGGATTTTGGCAAGGGAGTCCGTCAGGGTGTTGAGAAAGCTGGCAACGTCGGTTTTCCTGGGGCGGC
>JAQXFY010000100.1 GCA_029006015.1 bacterium | reverse complement strand
CGATCAGGCCATCGAGGATGCAACGGTTAGCATCGATTTTATGGTGGATGCAGGCCCGGCAACCATTGAGATCACCAAGATCACGGTGGAAGCCATGAAGGATGTTGAATAAGCCAGTTTTCCTTCATCCCTCACTCCTTTCCCTAGCAGCGGGGCTGCAAACAGGGGCCGCTGGTTGGCGGCCCCTGTTTTATATAACCCCACACGGGGAAACGCATGCCTGCTTGGATGGAATAAAGGTTAGATGGGGGCGTGTGCCGGGAAAAACCTCCATTTAACATGGATGGCGGCGGAACCTGGCTTATAAGCTGCACCTAAGCATGCAAGCAAACCGGGCGCAGCTACCCCCTGTAAAAGAATGGAAAATGGCCCCCGCTTCCGGACGGACGCGGGGGCCATATAGGATTATCTGCTTTTGGGAAGGGCTGGGTTATACCCGGATGGCCGAAGGCAGCATGCATGGCAGCCTGCCGGGCCGGCCCGCGCACCGCGTGGGTTTGGAAAGGAGCGGCGCCATCGCGCATGCGTTTGGGGCGAAAGACGCCTGCCCGCAGCATGGAAAATCAGGGGGCGCCGGCTTACGGCTGGGCGTGCTCCGGCGCGGTGAATACAATATCAAAGCGGAATTTGGCATCATCGCTGTACCACAGGGGGAAGTTGGTGTTCCACATGTTGTCATACAGCAAAAACTCCATACCTTTTTCTAGGTTGGGCAGCTTTTTATCAAAGTGCCATAACCGCAGGCCGCCCGGGGCAACCAATGCGCTGTCGATTGGCTGGATGGAGCAGCTGCTGCTGTGTACCAGGCCATCGGTGGCATGCAGCGACCGCCCGCCGCCGGGCACCACGTTCATGGGATCGATATCGTGGCCAAGCTTGCGGATGCGCCAGGTATCGGGCGCGGCCTCTACCGGGTTGATGCAGGTGGAAAAAGCCTCCGGAATGCGGTTGGCGCGCTTGTTAAACCATTGGATTTCCATGCGGATGCCGGGCTTGTCCGCCAGGAAATGGTATGCGATAAAGACCTCCTGCGGCGGGCCGTATTCCCGGCATTCATCCGGGAAAGCAAGCTGAAACAGCACCCCATCCTCCAAATGCCAGGCGTGGGTGGCCCGGGCGCGGCGCATGCCGCGCCGTACAGGCACCTGTTCCAGCCCCTTTTTGGTTAAATCCCAGTAGGCCCAGGCGGGGTGGGTGGTACAGTATTCGCGCGAATAGCGCTTGCCGTCCACATGGGAATACACATGGTAGCGCAGGCCGCCGATGCGGTGGCCGGAGGTGGCGCGCCAGGTTTTTTCGCCCCGGATGCGCAGCCCGCTGATTTCCCCATATTCGGAAAAATAAACCCGATAAGGCCCGGTTTGCAGCGGCGCCTGCCAGTCAAAGGGTTTTAGGGCGGCGGTATCCGGGCGATGGGCCTGCGTATCGGCCAGCGCGGCATCGGCCTGGCTGCGCTGCGGCTGGGGCAGGCTGGCGGCGGCATCCTCGATATACTGGCGCTGCTCCTGCCAGGAGGCCTCCACCAGGCGGAAATTGTCCAGCTTGCGCGCCTTGTCCAAATCCTCCACCGTATAATGGGTGGTATCGGCCAGATAGCGCTGGATGCACATGCCGCAGGTATGCTCGGGCACAAGCAGCAGCGTGTCCGTAAAATCGAATATCCGGCCGCTGCGGGCCCACTCGGCATTTTGGCGCAGCATGGCGCGGTAACGCGCCGTTTTAGCGGGATCGGATGCGCAGCCATGGATCCAGGTATCCCCGATTTCCTGCTCCACCACCGGGGCGGACAGGTGCAGCCCCGTCAATGCCTTGGCAAAATCGTTGAGGCTGGAAGCGTGCAAGGCGGCGTTTGGCATATCCCGGTGCAGCCGGCGGTAGACGGCGCTGATCTGGCGCCTGCTTTGGGGGCCGTTGTTATCGTTGGTATGGGCAAAGGCGATGGCGATTTTATCCTCCAGCGCCGTTACGCTGCCATAGCCGGATTTGTGGTACATCACCAAAAGGTCATCCCCGCCGTAGCGCCAGGTAAAAAAATCGGGAACGTCGGGGGCGCTGCATGCGGAATTGACGCCGATATGCAAAAAACGGATGCCGGCTTCCTTTAAATAAGGGATCATGGCCTGCGTATGCCCGGGCACATCGGTCATTTTGGCGGCAATGGTGGTTATGCCAAAGCGCTTGTCCAGCCGTCTGGAAATATCCAGCCCGTATCGAAACAGTGTTTCATCCATATATTCGGTATGGGAGGTAAAGGGCAGGGCGTGCCAGGAAATATCGCCCGCCTCAATGGCGGCTTCCAGCTCGCGCCGGGCGGAGGGCAGGGCGGTGCGCAGATAATAATCGATCAGCCAGGAGCCCGTCGTCCAGATAAAACGCTGTTCCCGCCCGCGCATCTGCCGCGCCAGGGCAATGGCGTGGGGGATAAATTCATCCACATATCCCCGGATGACGGAGGATGCAAAATCCGTATACCCAATATCCAGATGGGTTTTAAATATAACATGCGTATCCAAAATAAATACCCCTTTCTGCTGGGGGTATCATAGCATGTCGGGTAGGCAAACGCAAATGATGGCAGGGGGGAGCGCCTGCCGTTTGCCCCCCCGGCGGTGAGGGCTTGGCGTGAGGGAAATGCGGAGGAGAAACATCGCAAAATAAAATGAATGGTTATATTTGGGGGGGAATTCCATAAAATATGGCGTGTTATGTAATTTTGTTGGATATTAAGTGTTTTTTATATGCCCGGCATGGCAAAGGGGGCTTGACAAACGCCCCTAGGCCTGTAATAATAGTGCCCAGATGATATGCAGCATGCGCCGGATGAAAGCATTGTTTCCGGGAAGCATGATAATATAACAGCAAAATAGCGTAGAACAAATAACGATTCAAATGGATAGTACAAAAAGACCTAGCAATTGTTTTTGTTTAGTCGGGTTGTCGGTTGCCGGTTAGCACAGGGGGAGTGAGCCGGTCACCGCCGAAATAGGGGACAAATTAATAAGGAGGAAACCAAAGTATGAGCAAGAAGCATGTAAAGCTGATGGGGCTCATTCTGGCGGTGTTGATGATCGTCGCACTGTTTGCCGGCTGCGGCAAACCCAGCACCACCAAAGCCCCTGATGGCACGCCCACCGTTGAAGGCACGCCGGAAACGACGGGCACCCCTGGCCAGGAACTGTACTGGCCTGTTGGCATTGAACCCTCCAGCCTGAACGGCAAGAAGATCACCATCTACACGGATGGCGAAATTCCCAGCGATCCCGCTAGCCGCGATTACCGTATGCGCGAGGATTTCACCAAGAAATATGGTGTTACCTTTGAGCATGTGGCCACCGGCGGCGAAGAAGATGGCTGGATGACTAAGCTGGCCCTGTTGGTTGCTACCAACGCCGGCCCGACGATTGTTGAAAATGATAACTCGTCCATGCCCTTGGCTGCCGCCCGCGGCCTGGTGCAGCCCATCGATCAGTGGGTCAACGAGAAGGATACCATCTTCTTGAAAGAGCCCATGGATGCGTATTCCTGGAACGGCCATCGCTATGTTATGCAGTTCCGCTCCTGGATCACCTTCCGCTCTATCATCTACAGCTTGACTGCCTTCGAAAAGGCGGGCCTCGAAGCCCCCTTGGAGACCTGGGAAAAGGGCGATTGGAGCTGGGAGAAACTGTTTGAGGTTTCCAAAGAGTTCTTCGAGACCGATGCTGCCGGTGCGCAGACTTCCTACGGCTGGACCTTCACCAACGTGGACGTTGGCTTTGCTCTGGGCCTCAACTCCGCCGATTTCTTTAAGGTTGAGAACGGTTCCTACAAGCTGAACGCCAGTGATCCCAAGGTTCAGGAAATCATGACCATGTTCTATGATGCCAACCAGCGCGGCGATATCATGTATCGCAGCTCCAAGCAGGCTGAAGTGGCCAAGGGCACGGTTAAGCTGTACGGCCAGATTTGGGAGCGCGCGGAGCGCCTGCTCAAGCTGCCCGAGGCGCAGGAATCCGGCAACCTGATGCAGTCCGTGCCGATGCCGACCGGCCCCAGCGCGGCTGAAGATAAAATGTACGGCTTGGTGCCGTGGTTCTTTATGATCGGCGCCAACAGCCCCAACCCCGATGCCGGTTACTTCTGGCAGTGGTACAATGGCGACCAGTTCGAGCCCGAACCGCGTGAGGGCGACGATCCGCCGATGACCGAGGAAGAGTACATCAAGACCAAGCCCGAGCATGTGCAGGGCATGTATGCCATCTTCAACGACATCAAGGAAAACGGCACGTTCATCATCGCCACCAACGTGGAAGGTGTTCCCGGCTTTGCCGATCTGTTCACCTCCCTGTGCAACAAGGTTTACCGTGACAAGGGCTCCCTGTCCACCGTGCTGACCGAGCTTTCCCCGCAGATGCAGGAGGCTCTGAATTCGATTGGCGATTACGAA
Source organism: bacterium (assembly GCA_029006015.1). Classification (GTDB taxonomy): domain Bacteria; phylum Bacillota; class Clostridia; order Christensenellales; family SUG1161; genus SUG1161. The sequence continues at coordinate 11,138 of JAQXFY010000100.1, read as the reverse complement.
ACGCTTGATCCCACCCAGATCGGTACGCCGAAGCTGCCCGAAGCGGGCGTGGCCAACTTTGTCAAGGCCTCCGACGGCGCCGAAGTGGCCATCGATGGCGACAAGATGACCATCACCATGGCTGTTGCGGAAGACGATTGGCTGGATATCGAAGCTGCCAAGATCGAGGGCGACTTCTTCTTCCCGGCCCTGAACTACTACCAGGTCAACTTTGATTTCAAGGTGACCTCCGGCTTTGACGCCCTGGCTGGCGGCTGCATTTCCTACGGCCTGAAGTCCAAGGACGGCAAGGTGCTCAACGCTACCACGTTGTGGGGCGACTATGAGGAAGAGGGCTCCATGGATAACGAAGGCAAGCTGATGATCATCGACCAGAAGGACGAAGATGGCGCGTACTTCTTCATCGACTTCTCGGGCGATTTCAAGGCTGACACCCCCGTTGTCATCGAGATCACCAACTTCTCCATCACCAAGGCGGAATAAGTCAACACCGCTAATCCTTATTGGCTGTAATCCCCCTGGATGTATATCCTAGTACAGCAATAACAACCAAAGGGCGCCACACCTGGTGTGGCGCCCTTTGTTATATATTGGCAGGAGGATAGCAATGGATAGAAAAAAAGGCCGAAAACATCGGCCGTCATCCAGGCATCCCGTTTCAAACTCCTAAATACGGGAATGAAACCCTGTATTTGGGGATGCGTTTACCTGGAAGATGGAACCATAGGCCGGTTGGATAGCCTGCCTGTTGAGTGGGATGGGACAAGGACGGAAAAGGGAATTAGCCGGATAAAGCCGTCAAAAGGCATACAGTACAGAAAATAGCAAGGAAAAAGCCGAAACAACAAAATGCCGGCTGCGCTAAAGGGCAACATGTTGGGATTGGGCACGGCGCTGTGGTGCCATGCATAGAGATATAACCTGGCAACATAAAAGCACCAGGAAAGGCTGATGACGGATGGCGTACAGCCTGTATCGGAACAAAATGAAAATGTATTCTATTGTGTTTAACATATAGAAAAGTTGGCTTTAAATTGCTGTTTTATATATTTTTGAAAAATTAGTATTTACAAATAGCTGCCCATCAGCGATAATAAATGCAGATGATTTGTGTATGGAGCGCCCAATGGCGGAATATAACATAAGTGTTTCGTGGTTTGTGGCTGAATATAAAATTGTGTTTTGGACGGTTGCTGTGTCGGGATGTCGGTTGCCGGCAGGCATTGGGGGACAAGCCGGTTACCGCCGAAATAAGAAAATCTAATGTAGGAGGGATCTAAAGCATGAACAAGACGCGCGTAAAGCTGATGGGACTGGTTCTGGTGGCCTTGATGATTGCTGCGTTATTTGCTGGCTGCGGCAGCCCCGGTACCACCCAGAACCCGGATGCCACTGGTACCCCTACAACGGAAGATGATCCGGGTGCCACCAGTACCCCCGGCCAGCAGCTGCATTGGCCGGCCGGTGTCGATACCAAAAGTTTGCAGGGCAAAAAAATTACCATCTACACCGATGGCGAGGTTCCTACCGATGAAACCACCCGTGCCTACCGCATGCGGGAGGATTTTACCCAAAAATTCGGCGTGACGTTTGAGCATGTGGCCACGGGCGGGGATGAAGACGGTTGGATGACCAAGCTGGCCCTGCTGGTTGCCACCAATGCCGGGCCGACCATTTGCGATAACGATAACTCCGTTATGCCGCTGACGGCGGCCCGCGGCCTGGTGCAGCCCATCGATCAATGGGTCAACCCCCAGGATACCATTTTGATGACCGATATCATGGATGCGTATTCCTGGAACGGCAATCGCTATTGCCTGCAATACCGCTCCTGGTTAACCTTCCGCTCCATCATTTACAGCTTAAATGCCATCGAGCAGGCCGGCCTGGAAAACCCCCTGGAGATCTGGAAAAACGGGGGGTGGAGCTGGGATAAGCTGTTTGAACTATCCAAGGAGTTTTTCCAGAAGGATGCGGCAGGCGCCTATACCTCTTATGGTTGTACGTTTGATAATGTTGATATCGGTTTTGCGCTGGCGCTAAACAGTGCCGAGTTTTATAAACCGGATGGCAACGGCAGCTTTAAGATGAATACCGAGGACAAGGCGGTCCAGGAGATTTTGACTGCCCTGCATGATGCCAACCAGCGTGGCGACATCATGTACCGTGCGGAAACCAAGCAGGCGGAAGTGGCCAAGGGTACGGTTAAGATGTTCGGCCAGATTTTTGAGCGCGCGGAACGCATGCTGGCTCTGCCCGAAGCCAAGGAATCCGGCAATCTGATGCAATCGGTTCCGATGCCCACCGGCCCCAGCGCTTCGGAAAACCAGCTGTATGGCACGGTGCCGTGGTTTAAAATGATCGGCGCCAACAGCCCCAACCCCGATGCCGGTTACCTGTGGGTATGGTATAACGGCGATCAATTTGATCCCGAGCCGCGCGAAGGCGATCCGCCGAAAAAGACGCGCGAGGAAGAAATTGCCGATAAGCCCGAGCATGTGCAGGAGATGAACCGCATCTTTGATAAAATCAAGGAAGAAGGCACCTTTGTGGTAGCCCCCAACGTCGAGGGCGTGCCCGGCTTCTCCGAACTGTTCAACGAAATGTGCAATAAGGTTTATCGGGATAAAGGTTCCCTGTCCCAGACATTGACCGAGCTTGCTCCGCGGATGCAGGCGGCCCTGGATAGCCTAACAAGCTATGATAAAGTAACCATCAATAAGATCGGTACGCCGAAGCTGCCTGAAACCGGCGTTGCGGCCTTTGAAAAAGTCGATGCATCCGACATGACGGCCGATGGTGGCAAGCTGACCATCACCCTCAACAAAGGCGAGGATGACTGGGCCGATGTGGCCGCGGTCAAGATTGCGGGGGATTACTTCTTCCCGGCGCTCAACTACTACCAGGTGACCTTTGATTACACGGTAACCTCCGGCTTTGCCGGCTTGGAGAACGGCAGCATCTCGTATGGCCTTAAATCCAAGGAGGGCAAGGTGCTGGGGGCTGCCACCCTCTGGGGCGAGTATGAAGCAGCCGGCACGATGGATAACGAAGGCAAGCTGATGATCGTTGATGCCAAAGATGAGGATGGCGCCTATTTCTTTATCGATTTCGGCGTGGATTTCTCGGCGGATGGCACCAATGGCGAGCCTGTTATCATCGAAATCACCAACTTTTCCATCACGGCCGCCAAGTAAAACGCAAAAAACCAAGTGGCTGCAGTCCCCCCTGGAATGATTCCGGTGCAGCTGATCAGAACAAAAGCGCCGCACGATGTGCGGCGCTTATTATTTTGCAGCTTTATAATGAAAAGTAAACATTTGGCGAAATACCGGCGCAACGGGGGCAGGTTTGATGCAGGGGGAAGAGCAATCTGGGTTTGCACCAATATGATATAAAAGTAGATTAACAAAAATGAAATACACATCCATTCAGTCCCGATAAAGCGGCCTGGTATACGCCGATGCCGGATAAAATACCCAAGAAATGGCGCTTGACAAAATAGAGGGTTCATAGCATAATAGCATCACGCTCCAATTCGTGGGATTGGGGCCGTTGCTTTCGTCGGGTTTCCGGTTATCAGGCTGGTGGAGGGGGACCCCACCAGGTAACCGCCGAAATATTTAGCGAGAATAAAAAGGAGGAAACACAGGCATGAGCAAGAAGCATGTAAAGCTGATGGGGCTCATTCTGGCGGTGTTGATGATCGTCGCGTTGTTTGCCGGCTGCGGCAAACCCAGCACCACCCCCGCCCCTGATGGCACGCCCACCGTTGAAGGCACGCCGGAAACGACGGGCACCCCTGGCCAGGAACTGTACTGGCCTGTTGGCATTGAACCCTCTAGCCTGAATGGCAAGAAGATCACCATCTACACGGATGAGGAAGTCCCCAGCGATCCCGCTACCCGTTCTTACCGTATGCGCGAAGATTTCACCAAGAAATATGGTGTTACCTTTGAGCATGTGGCCACCGGTGGCGATTCCAGCGGCGACGCTGAAAACGATGGCTGGATGACCAAGTTGGCCCTGTTGGTTGCCACCAACGCCGGCCCGACGATCATGGATACCGATAACTCGTCCATGCCTCTGGCTGCCGCCCGCGGCCTGGTGCAGCCCATCGATCAGTGGGTCAACGAGAAGGATACCATCTTCTTGAAAGAGCCCATGGATGCGTATTCCTGGAATGGCAAGCGCTATGTTATGCAGTTCCGTTCCTGGATGACCTTCCGCTCCATCATCTACAGCCTGACTGCCTGCGAAAAGGCGGGTATCGAAGCCCCCTTGGAGACCTGGCAGAACGGTGAGTGGAGCTGGGAGAAGCTGTTTGAAATTTCCAAGGAATTCTTCGAGACCGATGCTTCCGGTGCGCAGACTTCCTATGGCTGGACCTTCACCAACGTGGACGTTGGCTTTGCTCTGGGCCTCAACTCCGCCGATTTCTTTAAGGCTGAGAACGGTTCCTACAAGCTGAACGCCAGCGATCCCAAGGTTCAGGAAATCATGACCATGTTCTATGATGCCAACCAGCGCGGCGATATCATGTATCGCAACACCAAGCAGGCTGAAGTGGCTAAGGGCACGGTTAAGCTGTATGGCCAGATTTGGGAGCGCGCGGAGCGCCTGCTCAAGCTGCCCGAGGCGAAGGAATCCGGCAACCTGATGCAGTCCGTGCCGATGCCGACCGGCCCCAGCGCGGCTGAAGAAAAAATGTATGGCTTGGTGCCGTGGTTCTTCATGATCGGCGCCAACAGCCCCAACCCCGATGCGGGTTACTTCTGGCAGTGGTACAATGGCGACCAGTTCGAGCCCGAACCGCGTGAGGGCGACGAGCCGCCGATGACCGAGGAAGAAGAAATTGCGGCCAAGCCCGAGCATGTGCAGGGCATGTACGCCATCTTCAACGACATCAAGGAAAACGGCACGTTCATCCTTGCCACCAACGTGGAAGGTGTTCCCGGCTTTGCCGATCTGTTCACCTCCCTGTGCAACAAGGTCTACCGTGACAAGGGCTCCCTGTCCACCGCTCTGACCGAGCTTGCTCCTCAGATGCAGACGGCTTTGGATGCCCTGAAGGACTTTGATGATGTTACCACGACCGAAATCGGCACGCCGAAGCTGCCCGAAGCCGGTGTGGCCAACTTCGTCAAGGCCTCCGACGGCGCCGAAGTGGCCATCGATGGCGACAAGATGACCATCACCATGGCTGTTGCGGAAGATGATTGGCTGGATATCGAAGCTGCCAAGATCGAGGGCGACTTCTTCTTCCCGGCCCTGAACTACTACAAGGTCAGCTTTGATTTCAAGGTGACCTCCGGCTTTGATGCCCTGGCTGGCGGCTGCATTTCCTACGGCTTGAAGTCCAAGGACGGCAAGGTGCTCAACGCTACCACGTTGTGGGGCGATTATGAGGAAGAGGGCACGATGGATAACGGCGGCAAGCTGATGATCATCGACCAGAAGGACGAAGATGGCGCGTACTTCTTCATCGACTTCTCGGGCGATTTCAAGGCTGACACCCCCGTTGTCATCGAGATCACCAACTTCTCCATCACCAAGGCGGAATAAATCAACACCGCACAAGGTTTGGTTGCCATCCCCTTCGGAATGCTTTCCGAATGCAACAAACCGTATGTTTCCTGAAAAGAAGCCGCCGCTGTTATCAGCGGCGGCTTTTTTATTGTTTCATACGGATTGGGGCTAAATTGCGGCGCGGGGCCAGGCAGCCTGTGTGGGGCCAACCATGCAATCCGATCAGCCCCTGGGGATGTGCCCCTGCATCATAAGCGGTTAAAGGGGATCAGCCCGCCTCCGGCCCGCAGGCGTTTTCCTTCCAGCAACCAGGCTTTTGCCGCACGCTGGAGGGAAGTGTCTTCCCGCAAATCGGCATAGGCCGTATCGGTGGGCTGGCGGAATACAAAACGCAAAAAGCTTTTTTCGTGCCCGGCATAGGGAAGGGCGATAAAGCGGCGTTCAAAGGCCAGCACACGGCTGTCGGGCGGCAGAATGCATTCCAGCTGGGGGGAAAGCATCCAACTGTGGCATGTCAGTACACGGGGGCGCTTATCCTCGGGCCAGGTGGAAAACTCGGCCTGGCAGGCATTGAAGCTTTGCTGTACTGCGCTTGGGGATAAATCGGTTTGGGGCGGAATGTGTACGCTGAGGGCGGCATCCCCGGGGGCGAAAAGGGGGATAAGTTCCCCCATGGGATAATGCACGGCCTGGGGCAGCATGCGGCCGCCAGGCAGCACCTCGTGCGCGGTTATCCCATCGCCCGATTGCTCCCAGCGCGTCATAAAGGCGGCATGTTTGCCGGAAGTGGGCAGCCCCTGGCTATCGATGGCCTGTTCACCTTTATAAAGCAGCACCGTGCGGCCGGTTGGGCGGTGGGTAAAGCCATATACGGGCCCATGATAGATTTCCGGAATAAATTGCAGGCTGCCCAAACAATAGATATCGCCCTGGATGAAATGCAGCCCCCATTCCATGCGCGATACGCTAAGCGCCGCAGCGCCGGCATAATCGATATCCTGGATGCAACTATAGGCAAGGCCCTGGCGGTAAGATTGCAAAAAACGCGCCGTTTGCCCCCGGGCTTCCAGGCGGCGCAGCATGGTATCATGCCCGCTAAGCAGGATAACGGCGGGGAAAAGGGGGCAAACACGCTCCAGCAGGGCGATCTCCGGCCAGGCATCCACCTGCTCGGGATCGGCGCCTTCATCCAATACGCACAGGGTATGCCAAAGCCAGGCCAGGTGCTGAAGGATGCTGTCTTCCCGGATGGCCTGCAGGGTTTGGCGATAGGGCTGCTCAAACCGGGCAACATCCAGCCCGTAATAGGCCAGTACACGCTGGGTATATGCATCCGTCAGCCAGGGAATGCCGCCGGAAGGAAAGGTGGCCAGGGCACGGGGCCATGCGCTTTGCCACGCTTCGGGGGCGCAATCAAGGCCGATGGCCTGCAGCATCTGCGAATAGGATAAATTCACCCCAACACCTGCTTTCAACATGAATTTATTCGATTATAGCATAGCCGCCTTGCTGATTGCCCGGGCAAGAGGGTATAATAGAAAAAGTTTTCTTAGCCCGGTCTGGCCGGGCTGTCGAAACACAGGCCTGGCGCTGCATGAAAGGGGAGGGGCACCGCATGCCCGCACAGAATATGAACATGGCCCGCCTGCTGGTGCTCTATGCCATGACGCTTTTACCCGAACCCATTGAAGAGCCGGTATTGGACAGCGTTGTGGTAGGGGATGACCGCCTGGATTGGTTTAGCTATAAGCAGGTGCTGGCGGAACTGATCGAGCTTGGCCTGGCCGGCTTTACCCGGCCGGGAACACTGCGCGTAACCCAGCAAGGCCATGATACGCTGCGCCAGCTGATGGATGAACTGCCGCCTGTTGCCTGCCAGCGCATCGCCGACCGGGCCGGGCGCGCCATACCCAAACCGCGGGATGTGCCCGATAGCGGGGCGTCCGCCTTGTTTGTTCCCGATGAATGGGGTTGCATGTGCCATTTGCAGTATTGGGAAGGCGGCCGGCGCGCGGCGGCCCTTTCCATTGCCATGCCGGATGAGCGCAGCGCTTTTGATTTGATGCAGGCATGGGTGGACAATGCACCGCTGGGTGTGGCGCATGTGCGCGAAGCCATTTTAAAATTTTTATCCAGCCCGCGCTAGCACCACGCGATATCGGCGATGGGCTGCTCCTGCGGCAGCACCGGGGGCTGTTCCAGGGGGCGGACGGCGTACCATCCTGCGGGACAGTGGTGATGATAAAAGCCCTGTTGACGGCGCGCATCCCAATAAAGCCGGCCGCAGGGCGGGCGGCGCATGCCGATAACATGCAGGCAGGGCAGGGAAAGCGTAAAGCACGCTTTATCCGCCAGGCAGGAAACGCCCTTTTTATCGGGGAATAAGGCCGTTGGCCATCGGGAAACCTGCATGTGGCCGATGGCGTGCAGCAGCTGGTGCCGGCTGCGCAGATACAAGCCGATGGCGCTTTGCCCATCCTGTATACCCGATATGGCCAGGCCGCAAGGGGTCAGGCAGGCCAGATAAGGCACCATATCCAGCCCCTGCAGGATAAGCGGGCCAAGGGATGGGGCCAATATACAGGCCCAGCCGGCGCGAAACCCGCCAAACACCAGCGGGCGGCCGCCCAGGTTGACCAGGCAGCGCGGGGCTTCACCGATGGGACTGGAAACCAGGGGTTCCCCCTGCGGGGAAAGGGCCAGCACATGGTTGGATTCCCCGCACAACGCCAGCAGGGCGCCGCGGTAGGCATACAGCCCGCTGATGCCGCGCGCGGGCAACATAAAACGGGTATAGCAGCGCCCATCCTGCGTGCGGATGCAGCGGCCGTCCGGCTGCCAAAGGTATAGGGTATCGTACAGCCAGGCTGCCTGGGCGCCGGCTGCAGGCAGGGATAACGGCATCAGCGCGGCCCGAAGGGCAAGGCGCCCGGTATCATCCCAAAAGATGGCTGGTTGCTCGGCCACACCAACACCTCCCCCTGCTTTTATCCCTATGCGTGCCAGGGGGAAAACGCCGCCCCCCTGTGTATAATTTTGTGCCGGCTTACAAAAACTGCTTGACATACGGGATGGGCTTTTGTATAATACTCTTCGCCGAAAGCACCAGGGCATGATGCGGAATAGTGTAACGGCAGCACCTACGACTCTGACTCGTATTGTCTAGGTTCAAATCCTAGTTCCGCAGCCAAAATCGGAGCAAGCTATGTAAAGCTTGCTTCGATTTTTTATATGCTACCTTACGGCAGGTTGGGGCCGTTTGCCCTTTCGCCAGCCGGTTATGCCGGGAATCGGGCCTGGCGATAGCTGCCGCCAGCATGCGCCGGTAACGCGGAAGACGCATTCAAACGGCATATAGGGTTTGAAACAGGCATGCAGATAATATGGCATGGCCAAAACAAAAGAAATTCCCTTTGCTTTTCCCTTGACGCCATGCACGATATCTGGTAAAATAAATCTCGCTTTCCGGCTGGTGTTTGTAATATCGCCAGAAGGCAAGGGAGTTAGCGCGCTGCGCTTGGTGGGGTACAATAGGCCGGTTCCCCGAATCCCACTTTTGCCTCCTTCGTCTAGAGGCCTAGGACGCCGCCCTCTCACGGCGGTAACAGGGGTTCGAATCCCCTAGGGGGTGCCAAAAATCCCGAATGCAAAAGCATTCGGGATTTTTACTTATTCTCTATTCACGCTTCACTAAGTTTGCGCATTTGGGATTTTTGAAGGAATAGATAATCGTGAAGAGTAAAAGAAGCTGGGTGCCCGCTTGACGGCGCCGGAGGGCCTTGGTTGGGCGCGCCGGCGTTATTTGTATCCATGGAATGTGCTGCGGGTTTGGGGGCAAGGTTTTATGCAGACGGCCCCGGAGCCTTTTGGCTGAACCCAGGATTGGGGGATATCGGCCCAAAATCGGCCAATAAAGTGGGTTGCTGCCGCTTTGTTGGGCTATAATAAAAGCAGGCGGCCGGCAGCCGACGGCCCTGGAAAAAGGTAGGTGCAGAATATGCAAACGATGGTGGATGTGGTGATAATCGGCGGCGGGCCGGGGGGATATGCGGCGGCGCTGTATTGTGCGCGGGCCAATCTTACAACGCTGGTGCTGGAAAAACTGTCCCCTGGCGGGCAGATGGGCACCACCGATCAGGTGGATAATTACCCCGGCTTTGCCGAAGGGATCAACGGTTTTGAACTGGGCCTTCGCATGCAGCGGGGGGCGGAACGCTTTGGGGTTGAAACCCGGCTGACCGAAGTGCAATCGGCCGAGCTGACGGGCCCTATCAAGCGCATCCATACTTCGGATGGCGTGTATGAGGCCAGGGCGGTTATCCTGGCGACGGGGGCCTCGCCCCGCTTGCTGGGGGTGGACGGGGAAGAGCGCCTGCGTGGGCACGGCGTATCCTACTGCGCCACATGCGATGGTATGTTTTACCGGGATAAAACCGTTGCGGTCATCGGCGGGGGAGATACCGCGGTGATGGACGCATTGTTTTTATGCAAAATATGCAAAAAGGTCATCCTGGTGCACCGCCGGGATGAGCTGCGCGCATCCAAAGCGTATCAGCAACCGCTATCTGCCTGCAAAAACCTGGAATTTGCCTGGCAAACAAAGGTGGTTGCCCTTGAAGGGGAACAAAGCCTGACCGGCCTTATCGTGGAGGATGCTGCGGGGGGAAACCGGCGCACCCTGGCCTGCGATGGCGTTTTTATCGCCATCGGCCATACGCCCAATACCGCGCTATTTTCCGGCCAGGTGGAACTGGACCGGGATGGCTATATCGTTGCGGACGAAACAACAAAAACCAACCTGCCCGGCGTTTTTGCCGTGGGCGATGTGCGTCAAAAACCGCTGCGGCAAATCGTCACGGCGGTAGCCGACGGGGCGGTGGCCTCCAAATTTGCGGAGGAATATCTGCTGGCGCCCCGGGAAAAGTAGCCAAAACGCTGTTTTTTTCCAAAAGATGGCGGAGGGGGGCTTCCCCCCTCTTTTATTTTGCCGAAAGGGATATGGAAAGGGCGATTTTAGCCGGGGCGCTGCTTGGCAGCGGGGCCGTGCAGGCAGCCGGGGGAACAGCGCGGCCATGCGCATGCTGGCCCCTCAGCATGCTGAAGGCAGGGAAAACGCTCCCCCTGCCGCTGATATGGCAGGGGAAATAGCGCCCGGGCAAAACGGTATGCAGGGCGCGGCAAATCATCGGCCCGCTCTGGCCAAAATGCGCAATATCGGCTACAATATCGGCAGCACACAGGTGCGCCCCTGACATGGGGCAAGGAGGAACTGGATATGATTTATCGCATTCATCCGGAAATTCACAGCCGTGCGGCTACCATGGAAAACCCGATGGGCCTGCCCGGCGCCGGAGGGAAGGCGGGCGGCGGGCGCAAGGGGGCGCCGGCGCTGTCGCCTTTTTTGGCGGGGGCTACGCATACCCTGCTGGATACCGATGGCCCGGGCATGGTGCGGCACATTTGGCTGACCGTTCCGCCGGGGGATCCGATGGTGATGCGCAACCTGATCGTGCGCATGTACTGGGATAACTGCCCCCATCCATCGGTCGAGGCGCCGCTTTTGGATTTTTTTGGCATTTGCCATGGGCGGGCTGCGCCGCTTATTACGC
>JAQXFY010000099.1 GCA_029006015.1 bacterium | reverse complement strand
TTGTTACTGCAAGCTTTGGCCGGTTCTAAATGGCATAAAATTTGTGTTTGCCTTTTGCGCTTGTTTTTGGCAGCCAAGCCTTTGAAAGCGGATGCGTTTTTAAGGGCTTGTTTTTATTTTTTGAACCAATATTGGCTTTGCTTTTGGCAATCGTGAGCGCCCGATTAAAGCGTGTGATATAATGGTGGCGGTTTTGGCTTCCTTTTATTTTCAGCTTGCTTTGCTGAAGGGAAAAGGGATATTGCACCGGGAACAAATGGGAAAACCGGTGGTCTGTGGCATGATTTTGGGAAGATAAGGGGTAATTCCGATGAAGTATTTTGAAAAATTTGTATCCAATACGACGGCCGGTTGCGGCAATCAGCTGTTTTTCCTGCCGGAGAGCGCCGAGCAAATGTGCAAGGGGCGTATCTATTTAAAAATATTTAAGCCGGGTACGTTTGATTATTCGCTGCTTTATTCCAATGTGTTGGATAGCACGTATTCCGATGGCAGTATCGGGCATAAGAACCTGGTCTGCGATGAATGGTATATCGATGCCTTGCGCGTGGCGGTTACCACTGCCTGCCAGCCGCAGCCGGGCGATGAGCAAGCTTTCATTCCGCTGACCTTTGGCGGAAACACCCAAAAAACCGTTGCACCGGGGGAGTTCTTTTATACGGATCCTTGCCGGTTGAGCGTGCGGGCAGGCGAGTATCTTTGCGTGGAAATGGTCTATCATGGGAAACAGATTCCCTATCACCCGGAATCCCAGGTTGCCATTTTTGATTTTAAAGATGGCACGTGGACGGCTTCTTCCCAATGCCCGGTACCTTCCATGGTGGGGTGTGACCGGCCCGTCAAAAAGCGCATTGGCTATTTTGGCGATTCCATTACGCAGGGCATTGGCGCTACCTTTAACTCCTACCGGCATTATGCAGCAAAGGCATCGGATTTGTTAGGGGATGAATTTTCCTATTGGGATCTGGGCATTGGCTTTGCGCGCGCCGATGATGCCGCCAGCGATGGCGCATGGATGTTTAAGGCCAAGCAGGTGGATATCATTACCGTGTGCTTTGGTGTTAACGATATCTATCAGGGCTTTAGCGAGGAGCAGATCAAGGCTAATTTGAAAAAAACAGTTACCGCCCTTAAACAAGCAGGGGTCAAGGTGATTTTGCAAACGGTTCCGCCCTTTGATTATACCGGGGAGCATATTGCTATTTGGAACCATGTAAACCAGTATATAAAAGAGCATTTAGTTGACTGTGTGGATGCGGTATTGGATACCGGCGCCATCCTCAGCGTGCCGGAAAACCCGCAAAATGCCCAATATGGCGGCCACCCGGATGATGAGGGCTGCCTGCTTTGGGCGCAGCAACTGGCGCCGGTCATCAAGGCCGTTGCACGGTGCGATGGCTAAAGACGGGCGCTTTTGCGCCGGTGCGGTGGCCGTATGATTTTACAGGCCAGGGGCAAATCAAGCGGCTTGTTTTTGATGCTGTGCCAGGGCATGTTATCCCCCATATGCTTTCCATTTTAATGTGATCGGGCACGGATGGAATGAAGGCTTTTATTAGCATTTCCATTTGCCAAAAGGCGCTGTCGGGCGCGGAGTGAAGGAACGGGTGAATCCGGGCTGCCATCATGTTAGCGGATGTACGGATCAATGCTAAGAAATGGGCGGCGAAGGAGAGGCGCTTATACCAGGGCCTTTTGAAGGCTGCGGGGGAACAAGGTATAGCGGATAAGCGGCATGCCATTTGGTATCGGCATTATATAGCCGGGATTGTTTTGGCAATGCACAAATATGGCTTGCATTTTGAATTTTTCCGTGTGCGGGAAGCGCACTACAATCTATTAAGCATAAAGCATTGGAGGGTAAACATGCAGGGCAGAAAGATGTGGATCTATCGGGGGGCCAGCTTATTGTTGGGGCTGGCGATGTTATCGGCCTGTGGGCGGCCGGTGGCGACGCTACCGCCCACTGCACCACCAACGCCGGGGGATATCGTGCAAACTACCCCGGTTCAAACGGAACCGGGCAACACACCGCCGGCCACGCAGCAGCCAACACCGGGGGATAACGTGCAAACCACCCCGCTTCAACCGGCACCGGGCAACACGCCGCCGGCTACACCGCGGCCAACCCCGCAGGCGACGGCGCGGACAACCCCATCGGCATTGCCGCAGGTTACGCCAACACCTGTGCCACCCCCTACGCCTGGTGCTACGCCAAAACCCAGTAACACGCCCGCGCCCGCTCCGCTGGCCGGGCTCAAGATTTGCATCGATCCGGGGCATCAGGGAAAGGGCAACATGAAGGAACTGGAACCCGTTGCCCCGTGGGATGCTTTGGCCAACCCAACCTATAACAACACGGTGATGAAGGGCAAGTGTACCGCCGGTACACAGGGTTGGACGACCGGGGTGGCCGAATATAAGGTAAACCTGGAAATTGCGCTGGCTTTGCGGGACAGGCTGCGCGCCCTGGGCGCCGATGTGCTGATGACGCGGGAAAGCCACGATGTCAACCTGTCCAACCGCGAGCGCGCCCGGATGGCCAATGATTACGGCGCCGATCTGACGCTGCGCATCCATTGCAATTCCAGTACCAATACCGATGCCCAGGGCATCGAATTGTATGTGCGCGGCGCGGGCGACGGCACGGCGGCTTATCAGGCGCTGGCCCAAAAGGATTACGCGCTGGCTGCCGGCCTGCTGGACAGCCTGGCCAGGGCGACGGGGGCCAAGGCGCGCGGCGTCTTTGCCACGGATGCCTATACCGGCATTAACTGGTGCGAAAAATCCTGCATCATTGTGGAATGCGGGTTTATGTCCAACGCGCAGGAGGATGCGCTACTGGTTACGGGCGCCTATCAGCGTAAGCTGGTTGATGGGCTGGTGGACGGTGTCATGGCATCGGCCGGCAAAATCAAGGAATAAAAGGGCGGCTGTATGCCGCTTGTAAAAAGCCCTGTTTATGCTTCCCGGCAGCATATGGGGCTATCTAGCAGGGCTTTTGGCAGCCGGGAAGAAGGATGGCATCCGCTATCCTTCTTGTTTTATAGTGTAAAGGCTTTCCCAAAAGCAAACCGCATGGTTTAGGGAAAAAGCCCAGGCACAGGCCGGTATGGATATGCCATCGGAATAGGGCCTTGCGCCCTTTCGGGTGAAGAAGCTTTCTGATGATGCCAAAATGATGGGGCTTTGATACAGCAATGATGGGGATATACATGGCAAGCCTTTGATAAGTATGATACAATCAAAACAGATGGATTAGAGGTGAAAATACATGAAATGGATAAAAAGGGCAGCGGCCATCAGCCTGATATGGGTACTGGGGAGTGGGCTTGCAGCCTGTAGCCAGGCCCCATCTGAAATGGCCACCCCAACACCGGGAATGGGTACCCCTCTGCCCACGGGCAGCCCCCAGGCAGGGCCCGGGAATACGCCCGGGCCGGGGGATTATACCGGCTTTGGTCTGGAGATATACGAGGATGCGCGCATTCAAAATGGGGGCGATGCCGCGCTGTGCCAGCAGCTGATGCTGGCCTTTAACCAGCTATACCGCGTATTTCGCACGGCGGATATTACCGGCTATGATGCAGGGCCCGTTTGGCTGGATAACTATATGCTTTTGCGCTTTATGCAGGCGCGGGGATATTTTTATCGGGTAAACTATGGCGGAATAACCAGGCTGAAGTTAGTTGAGTTTGCTATTGAAAATATTACGCAAATAAACGATGCTACCTATGTGCAGGCCGTGGTGGAGGTTTACTATACATGCCAGCAAATCATAACCAATAACAGGTGGCGGGCAGATTATTCCATTATGCTGCAAGGGGGAGAAATAACCAGTATCCGCCTGAATAATGGCAGTGAAATGTGGGATATGAGCGGGTATTATGTACAGCTTGCCAAGCGGCAACAGGCCTATTTACAGGAACATGGCAAGCACGCATCCTTTGAAGAAAACATCCGCATGGTGGATGAAATTTTTGATGAGTCCCTTGGCAGGCTGGATCCAAATAATGAGTGGCAATCGCTGCACCGTATGACCCCTCAGGCGCCGAAAGAAGCCCCTGCCCTGTCGGCGCCACCCACCTATACCCCATATCACGATCAGCCCCTGCTGGGCCATGCCCTGCTGGGCGATACCGCTACCTCCGACGGGGAATATGCTTATTACATAAAGCGTACGCCGCAAGAGCTTATGGATGAAAATGGGCGGCCCCCGGATAGCCTGTTTCGCAAGGCATGGAATAACCAGAGCGCTGCGGAGCTGGTTTATGCCGGCTGCAATGGGCAGCTGAATTACCATCGCGGTTTTGTCTATTTCCGGGCGGAGGATAACCGCCTGATGCGCTATGATATAGCCGGCGGCCAGGTGGAAGTCTACCTGGATACCCCGGTTGCAATGGCGCTGAGCATCGGGGATTGGCTGTATTATATCGAGCAACAGACGGTGCCCTCCCCGGAACCGCATGCCCACAACATCCTGAAGGCGCGCAATCTTGTGGATGGCAGCGAGCAGGTGATTGTGGATGACTTTAGTTGGAACAACGAATTCTTTTTAAAAAACAAGGGCGATAGCCTGCTGTTTGATTGGGATAAAAATGGCGATGGCAACGTGCTGCCCTATACCTGGCACCCGGATGAGGGACTTTTGCGGCTGGACCTGGCGCCGTATGAAGGCATCCAAAACGTTTTCTGTTGCCTGGAGGATGGCAGCCTGCTTGGCTTCAGGCGTGGTACGAATAACGACGGACTATACCGTTACCCGGCCGGGGACGGCAAGGTTTTATTGGTTCCAATAAAAACAGGCGAAACGCTTTCGTGGTTTTTCCCCGCAAAGGATAAACTTTATTATTGGAAAGAGGGCATCCTGGCCTATGTGGATTATGAAACAGGGAAGGAAACCCTGCTGCCGGGGCTGACGGGGGGATTTGTCTATGCTGATGATGTACGGTTGCTTGGCGGTTCAATCCCATTGAGCACCGTCAGTTCCATTACCTATTTGGATACCTACCGGCAGGAGGTTTTTGATGCGCTTTCCTGATGGCGCGGCGGGGGCGGCTCTGCTGCTGCCTGCGGCCTGATGGAAAGATATGCGCCCCAGCCCCGTGTTGATATGGCGCTTTGTGCCGCCCAAGGGCTGCAAAAGGGGGAGGGGCGTATGCACAGGCCGGTTTTATCCGAAAAGGGTCGGCCGGATATAAAAGGGCCCGGTTGCTTTTTCAGCAACCGGGCCCTGGTTATGTAAATGGGCTTGGCGGGCGCCCTCAGGCGCCTGGCCTTATTCCTGCGAGTAGTTATCAAAGTAGTGCTGCACCAGCACGATGGGGGTGCCCTTATCGCCGCTGCCGGAAGTCAGGTCGCACAGCGAGCCGATCAGATCCGTCAGGCGGCGGGGCGTGGTGCCCTGGGAAACCATTTGGCCAACCAGGTTATCATCCTTCTGACGGATGTACTCCGAAATGGCGTTTTTAAGTTCCTCGCCCTTGAGGTCGGCAAAATCGTTGTCGGCTAGGTATTTTAGCTTAACCTCATTGGGCTGCCCCTCCAGGCCGGGGGTATAGGCAGGGGAAACAACAGGGTCGGCCAGCTCCCAAATTTTACCGACGGGGTCTTTAAACGCGCCGTCACCATAAATCATGGCTTCGATATGCTTGCCCGTTTTTTCCAGGATGGCCTTTTGAATGCGCTCCACCACCGGCGCGCAGTCGCGCGGGAACAGCTTTACGGTGTCTTCCGTCGCCTTGTTGGAACCCAGCAGGCCATAGCGCTCGTTATAGCCGCTGCCATCAACGGGCGCGGTTAAAATTTCGTCCAGGCAATATACGCGGTCGCCGCCGGCCGCCTGAACCAGGCGCTTGGTGCGGGCGCGGGAATGGATATCGCAGCACAGCACATTGGAGGTGTATTGGAGGATGGTGCGGCAATCGTTGGCCAGCAGCACTTCCACCTCGCAGCCGCAACCGGCAATCAGCTGCTTGTAATAATCGATATAATCCACTCCGGTAAACGGATGCTTTTGTACGCCAAACAACTGGCGGTATTTTTCCTCCGTCAGCACATCGGTCCAGGGATTGATGCCATGCTCATCCAGCTGATCCAGGCTAATCAGGTGGTTGCCCACTTCGTCGGAGGGGTAACTGAACATCAGCACGATTTTTTTGCAGCCCTTGGCGATGCCGCGCAGGCAGATGGCAAAACGGTTGCGGCTGAGCAGCGGGAAAATAACGCCAACCGTGCCGCCGCCAAATTTGGCGCGGACATCGCTGGCAATTTGATCGACCGTGGCATAGTTGCCCTGCGCGCGCGCCACAACGGCCTCGGTCACGGCAATGACATCCCGATCATTCAGGGAAAAACCATCGCTTTGCGCGGCGGCCAGCACGCTGTCGACCACGATCTGGCCAATATCATCCCCCGCACGGATGATGGGGGCGCGGATGCCGCGAGAAATCGTACCCACTAAACGTTCCATGAACAAAAACTCCCTTATTGATAAGGTTACTCCTTATTATAATGCATTTATCCCCATCCGTAAATCGGGCGGTGAAAATTTTATAAGCTGATTTTAAGCGCTTTTGCGGCGATTCTGGCTTTGGTTACAGGCCCAAACCGCAGGTAGCGGCATAGGGGATCAAAAGCACGCGGCCCGGGAAATGGCGCCTTTCGCATGCCCCATCCGGCGCAGGCCTTGCGTTTAATTGCTTTATCGTTTAGACTAATGGGCAGAGAAAAAACGGAATGCAGATGCAAAGGAGGGGAATATGGATTGAACGGGGTACAACCATGGCAAAGGCACAAACGGGGCACCCGCCTGCGCGCAGCGGGGATGGCGGGGCTTTTATGGATGGTACTGGTGCTTGCATCGTGCGGCAAACCGGTGCCCTCCAATCCGCCGTCGCCCGATATAACGCCATCGCCGGTGCCCATCATGCCTACGCCTGAAGGCCGGGCGCTGGAGCCGGATTTTGATATAGCAGCTGCCGACCGGATCGTGCTGGAGCGCGGGGGGCGCTATGCCCGGCTGGAGGATGCCACTACCCTGGCTGATATGGCCGGGGCACTTGCCGGGGTGCGCCTGGGGGAGAAAGCCCTGTCCACCGGGCAGGATACGATTGTCTGCCGGTTTATCCGTGGGGAACAGCAATGGAGCGTTGGCCTTGAGGGCGATTGCCTGATCGTAAATGGTGCCTGCTACAACACGTTGGGGGCAGAGGGCTTTATCCGGGCCGTTGGGCAGGCGTGGGAGCAATATGGCCTGTTTGATCCTGCCGGGGATACCATTGCCACCCGTATCCTGCCCCCGCCCGGCTATCAAAGGCCGCAGGGCGATGGCTACGCACAGTTTATCCGCAATCAGCCCCTGATGCCCGATGGCAGCCCGGTATTGTTGTATGACAACACGCCAAAGGGCAACCAGAATGCCCATGTTGCCGTACTTCAGCTGGATGTGGGGGATATCGATCTGCAGCAATGCGCCGATGCCGCCCTGCGGCTGCGGTGCGAGTATCTGTACGCAACCGGCCAGTATGAAAAAATCAGTTACCATTTAACCAATGGCGATGTGTTTCCCTACATCAAATACCGGCAGGGTTACCGCCTTAAAGTGGAGGGCAACAAAACCAGCCTGGTCAAAACCGCGGATTTTGACGGCAGCTATGCCACCTTCCGCAAATATCTGACCATGCTGTTTGCCTATGCGGGCACGTTGTCGGTTTCGTTGGAATCGGCCCCCATTGAGCCGGAGCAGATGCAGGTGGGCGATGTTTTTGTCAAAGGCGGCAGCCCTGGGCACCTGGTCATGGTGATGGATCTATGCCGGGACAGCCAGGGCCATACCAAATTTTTGTTGGGGCAAAGCTACATGCCCGCCCAACAGATGCACATCCTTAAAAATCCGGCTTCCGACAGTCCCTGGTATGATGCGGACAGCCTCAGCTACCCATTCCATACCCCGCAGTGGACCTTTTTAGAGCCGTGCCTGATGCGCATGCCATAGCCATTGGCTTGCAAAGGCGGCTGATATCCCATAAAATGGCATTAGTTTATGAAGTTAGGGAGGAACTCTCAATGGATAACAGATGGAACCGGGCGGCTGCGCTTGTATCTGCCCTTGTGCTGGCGGCAGGGTTGGCTGCATGTGCATCGGCGCCGTCTACCCCGACTCCAAGCCCAAGCCCTGTGGTTACACCGTCGCCTGTGCCGGTAACCACCCTTCCTCCCACGCCGACGCCATCAGCAACGCCTGTACCCGGTGTGCAGGTAACGGTGGATTTTACAAAGCTGGATGCCTGCGCCAAGGCATATCTGGGCGAGGAGGGCGTTTGGGATTATCAGAACATGGTCAACGCCATCCTGAAGCGGGAAGGCAGCTATACCCTGAAAAACAGCAGCGAAGATATCAACGGTTTTATCATGGATTCCATTTTCCGCTCCCAATGCCTGCTGCGCGCGCTGGTGCCCCAAACCAGCGTTTCGGATAATGGCAAAACGCTGTATTTTACCTATCGGTATGACCAAGCCATGCATGTACAGGAAATCATGGCGTTTGAACAAAGCTTCCAGGCGATCATTGCGGATATCATCAAGCCCGGATATAATGAGTTGGATAGCGCGCTTGAAATATACCGTTATTTTGCCACGCGTTTTTCATACGATTACAGCTTTGATCCAAGCCTTGGTATCGATATCGAGGTATACGATGCCCTAAAAGACGATCTGGCCGTTTGCCATACCTTTGCCAATGCTTGCCGATTTGCCCTGCAACAGCTGGGCATCGAATCCGCGGAGGGGCGGGGCATCAGCACCCTGGATGAAAGCTTCCATGCCTGGCTGCAGGTCAAGCTGGATGGGCAATGGTATCATCTGGACCCTACGTTTGAAAACGGCGATACGCAGGGAAC
>JAQXFY010000098.1 GCA_029006015.1 bacterium | reverse complement strand
GACCGGGATAAAGGCGTTTTTGCCATCAAGCCTTCGGGCGTGCCGTATGAGGATATGACGGTGGACGATATCGTTGTGCTGGATCTGGAGCTTAACCGGGTATGGGGCCGCTTGAACCCCTCCTCCGATACGCCGACGCATGCGGTATTTTACCGGGCCTTTCCGGAAATCGGCGGCGCGGTGCATACCCATTCCACGCACGCCACCGCCTTTGCGCAGGCCGGGTGCGAGATTCCCGTTCTGGGCACCACCCATGCCGATTATTTTTACGGCCCCGTGCCCTGTGCCCGGCAGCTGACGCGCGAAGAAATCGAGCAGGATTACGAGGCTGCCACAGGCCGCACGATTACCGAGGCTTTTGCCGGCAAAAACCCGCTGCACACCCCCGGCGCGCTGGCCATGGGCCACGGGCCGTTTACCTGGGGCCGCACCCCGGCGCAGGCCGTACACAACGCCGTCGTGCTGGAGGAGGTTGCCACCATGGCCAGCCTGACGCTGTCGCTAAACCCAACCGCCCGGCTGAGCGCCGATCAAATGAAAAAGCATTACCTGCGCAAGCACGGCCCAAACGCCACCTACGGCCAGCGGTAAAGGCGGTTTATCGGCCCAGCCACCCGGCATACTACCTATATCAGTATCAATACGGATGCGGGGTGCGCCCCGCGGAAAGGAGCCCAATCCATGGACAATGGTGCTTTGCCCCGGCGCAAGGATATCGATAAAAGCCTGACCTGGCGCCTGGAGGATATGTTTGAAACCGATGCGGCGTGGGAGCAGACCTTTTCGGAGGCCGATGCCGCCATTCCCGCCCTGGCCGCGCTTTCCGGCACGCTGGGCGCGGGGGCGGACGCGCTGGCCCGCGCGCTGGACCAATATTTTGCCCTGGCCTTTCAGGTGGAGCGGCTTTATGTATATGCCCACATGCGCCGGGACGAAGATAACGGTGTTGCCCTCTACCAGGGCATGAGCGACCGCAGCGAGGGGCTGGAGGTTCGCTTTTCCTCCGCCACGGCCTATCTTTCGCCGGAGATTTTGGCCATTCCCGAGCAGACGCTGGCCGCCTGGCAGCGCGATGTGCGCGCGCTGGATGTTTACCGCATGTTTTTAAACGATATCACCCGCGGCCGGGCGCACACCCTGTCCCCAGCGGAGGAGCAGCTGCTGGCGCTGTCGGGCGAAATTGCCTCCACACCCAAAACCGCCTTTACCATGCTGGAAACGCTGGATATGGCCTTCCCCACCCTGCAGGTGGACGGGCAGGAGATTGCCCTCAGCCACGGCCGGTTTATGCTTTTGATGGAGCATCGGGACCGCGCGGTGCGCGAAGCGGCCTTTAAAGCCTATTATGATACCTTCCGCGGGCACATCAACACCATCGGCAGCCTGTATGCCGGCAGCGTCAAGGCCGATGTGTTCTATGCGCGCGCGCGTAAATTCAACAGCGCGCTGGAGGCCTCCCTCTTTGGCGACAACGTATCCCCCGCGGTATACGACAGCCTGATCGCTGCCGTCGATGACGCGCTGCCCGCCATGCACCGGTATGTGGACATCAAATCCCGCCTGCTGGGCATCGACGAGGCGCAGATGTACGATATCTATGTGCCGCTGGTAGCTGATTTTGATATCAAGATGCCCTATTCCAAGGCCAAAGCCCTCGTGCGCGAGGCGCTGGCCCCGCTGGGGGAGGAATATATTTCCGTGCTGTCCGGCGCCTTTGATGCCGGGTGGATCGATGTGCCCGAAACCCAGGGCAAAACCACGGGCGCCTATTCCTGGGGCGTATACGGCACGCATCCCTATGTGCTGCTCAACCACCGGGACAACCTGGACAGCGCCTTTACGCTGGCCCACGAAATGGGCCACGCCATGCACAGCTATTATTCCAACAAAAACAACCCCTACCCCACCGCGCAGTATAACATCCTGGTGGCGGAGGTAGCCTCCACCGTCAACGAGGTGCTGCTGCTGGAATACATGCTTGCCCGCGCCACGGACAGGCGCGAGCGCATGTACCTGATCAACCACTTCCTGGAATCGGTGCGCGGCACGGTATACCGGCAGACCATGTTTGCCGATTTTGAAAAGCGCACCCACGCCGCACAGGAAGCCGGGCAGCCGCTGACGGTGGAATCCATGAGCGATATGTACGCCGATCTCAACCGCCGCTACTACGGCCCCCGCATGCACACCGGGGAGGATATCGCCATCGAATGGGCGCGCATTCCCCACTTTTATAACGCGTTTTACGTCTATAAATATGCAACGGGCTTTTCCAGCGCGGTCGCCCTGGTATCGGCCATCCAGCGCGAGGGCAAACCGGCGGTGGAGCGTTACCTGCGCTTCCTGGCCTCCGGCGGCAGCGATTACCCGCTGGAGGAGCTCAAGGCCGCGGGCGTCGATCTGACCCGGCCGGAACCCGTTGCCGATTGCCTGGCCAAATTTGCCGATATGCTGGACGAGCTGGATGCGCTGTCCAGGCAGGGCTGAGCCATGCAGGATATGGAAGCATTGCTCCGGCGCGCCCTGGCGCTCGGCCAGTTTACAGCCGAGGAACGCCCCGTGGCCGCCGGCCAGCTGGAAGCCATTTTAGAGGCGCTTGCCGCCTACCGCCGGCAGCTGGGCGATGAAGCGGAGGATATCGATGATGCCTGCGATTTTATTATCGAGCATCTGACGTGCGATATGGAGGACGGCCCCGCCTTGTTGACCACCCGCATGGCCTATGCCGTGCTGGATGCGCTGGAGGAATAGCCTAAAAAGCAACCGGGGGGCGCGCAATCCCGCGCCGGCCGGCTGCAACGCCAATCGGCCTGCCCCATTTACAGCCGCCTGGCAGCATTTACCCCCGGCAAAGGCCTGCTGCCCGGCCCCATCCAGGGCGCGGCCCATGCAGCCGCACGGGCTGCGCGCCACAGCCCAAACACAACCAAATGCCCACTTATCAAGTGGGCATTTTATTTGCGATGGCTTTCTTTTTAACGCCGGCCGGCATGCTTTAAGGTTGCGCCTGCGGCGCCGGCACCCGGCATCGTTCCAGCCTAAAACCCGCTTTTTTGATCCACCGCATGGCGCGCCCGCTTTTTTGACGGATGGCCTGCATAAGCTATAAGGGGCCGATATCCATCCGCCCCCCTTTGGGCGCCATGGTTTTACTTGCAAACGCCCGGCATCTATGTTAAACTTTATATTGTAAAAAGCGTATATTTTGTCAAGCCATGGAGGGATCCCCTATGGATAAAAAAGTTATTCCTCTATCCGTTTATCTGGCCATCGGTGCCGCACTGGCCGGCATTCTGCTGCTTTATACCTTTACGCAGCTGCGGGGCAGGCAGGCCCCGGAGCCGCCCAGGCCGCCCCAACATGCCGCTGCCGATCCTGCGCCCACCCCCACACCATCGCTTGATGATGGGGCCCCGCCCATCATTGCCACGCCGCCCCCCTGGGGGCACGCCCTGATATGCTTTGTCCCGGACACAACGGAGCAGGACAATACTTTCATTTCATATTCACTGCCCCTTCGCCCCATCCACTTCAGCCAGGCGCTTGCCGGGGATGCGGAAAGCCGCACAATGACCCAGCAGATGGCACAACGCTATGTCGATCGGTTCAACCTGGATTATGACACCCTGGAAATGGCCCCGGATGACCTTGCGCTTTACCGTTATTTTTACGATCCCACCTCATATGCGCAAGCCCCGCAAAAGCAGGCGGGGGATGTTGTTATCTACCTGGCCTCGCGCAGGGGCACGCGCATCGGTGCCGTTACCCTAATGCGCAACGGCCCCGGCACCCCATGGCAGATTTGGCCGGGCGAATATCCCAAAACGTTAAAAGTGCTTTCCTCGCTCTACGATCCGACCGATCTGCCCTGAGCGCATGCATCAGGCGGCGCCCCCGGCGGGCAACGGATGCAAAATATTTTCCCCGACGCGCTTGACGCAGCGCCCCCTGCCCTGTTAGGCTATACAATAGCAAAAAGCCCAGCGCCCATCATACGGGGCCGGCAGACAGAGATAAAAAAGGGGGCATATGCCATGCAGCAAACTTCTTCCTGGCGCATCCTGGGCCCGGGCGGCGGCGGGGCGCAATACATCCCCACCATCAGCCCATTTGATGATAATACCGTATATGTTGCCTGCGATATGACGGGCACCTACCTTACCCACGATGGCGGGGCCAGCTGGCGCCAGATCAACTTCCATAGCCGTGTACAGGCCGCCGCGTTTGATCCGCACACGCCGGGTGTGCTGTGGGCGGGCGCCACCGGGTTGTATGTATCGCGCGATAATGGGGACAGCTGGCAGCTGGTTTTCCCCGCGCCCGATCGGGTAACCGGCGAAACCAATACCGGCGATCATGCCTTCCACCGCTACCTTTCCACCGATAACTGGCCGGGCGGCAGCATCGAAGCCATCTGCATCGATCCGGCGGATACCCAAACCATGGTCATCGGCGTCAACACCGCCTTTGTCGACCGGCCGGGCGAATACCACCTGCGCCTGCTTTGCACGCAGGATGGCGGAAAAAGCTGGGCCGGCCCTTTCGATGCCGAGGGCACGCACTTTGTTAAATCCTTTATTCCCGAAAAAGGCAAGGCCTATATTTTTACCGATGCCGGCGGTTTTGTATATGATGCAGCCACCCACCTGCAAACCGCCTTGCCCATGCCGCAGGGCGTTCCCCAGGTGGAGGATGTTACCATGGGCGTGGGCACAAACGGACAGCCGGTTTTTTATATGACAACCGGCTATACCCCGCAGGACGGCACGTTCCACAGCGGCGTTTTCCGCTCCTGCGATATGGGCCAAAGCTGGCGGGAGCTGACATGCGGCCTGGATGCCGATTGCCCCAAGGGCCTTCGCCGCGTGTTTACGCGCGTGGCCGTCAGCCAAAGCGATGCTTCCACGGTATATGTTTCCCTGTCCGAACCCATGTCCGATGATACCCGCGCGCCCGATAATGCCGAAACCTTCTTCGGCATCTTTATCAGCCGCGACGGGGGCGAGCATTTCCAATGGGCGCTGCGCATCGGCAACCGCAACCCCGCAAACCGTACGCTGGGCTGGGTGGAAACGGATTTCAGCACCGGCTGGGGCGGCGCGCCCTTTAACCTGGGCGTCAGCCCGAACACCACCGATATCTGCTATGCTTCCGATTGGGGCACCACCTATAAAACCCAGGATGGCGGGCTTACCTGGCAGCAGGTGTACGCCAACCCGCATGGGGATGGCACCTCCACCACGCGGGGGCTGGATGTCAGCCTGTGCTATCACCTGGCGTTTGATCCCTTCGATAAAAACCACATCGCCATGTGCTGCACGGATATCGGCCTGCTGGATACCCCCAACGGCGGGGACAGCTGGAACCACCGGCAGGACGGCGTGCCCCACAAATGGGTCAACTCCTGCTACAGCGTAGCGTTCGACCCGGATGTTCCCGGCCGCGCCTGGTCCACCTGGACCAACTGCCACGATCTGCCGCGGCCCAAAATGTTCAGGCGCGGGTTCGATAAACGCCTGGGCGGCGTCTGCCGCAGCGAGGACGGCCTGAAAACCTGGCGCGTCACCAGCGATGGCATCGATGAGCATAACGCCGCCACCTGCATCCTGCTGGATCCCACAAGCCCGGTGGGCCAGCGCACGCTGTACATGGCGGGCATGGGCAGCGGCGTGTATAAATCCACCGATGATGGCTATACCTGGCAAAACAAAAGCCAGGGCATCACGGGCAACCTCAATGTATGGAAGCTGTACCGCCAGGCCGATGGCACACTGTATGCCGTGGTGGCGCGCGGGCTGGAAAACAAGGTGGAAATCGACGGTGCGCTGTATGTATCCCATGATGGCGCTGAAAGCTGGCAAAACATTGCCCTGCCGGATACCTTTAATGCCCCCAACTTCCTGGCCTGGGAGGAGGGCCAGCCCAACAAGCTGTACCTGGCCTGCTGGCCGCGCGAGCTCAATGGGCAGGAGCGCTGGGGCGGCCTGATCGCCAGCGATGACGGCGGCAAAACCTGGCGCCAGCTGTATGATGAATGCAGCCATGTTTACGGCGTGGCAACGGACCCGGATGCGCCGGGCACGCTGTATATCAGCACGTTTGAAAACAGCGTGCTGCGCTCCGATGATGATGGCGCCACCTGGCGCCGCCTGGCCGGGTATGATTTTAAGTGGGCACACCAGCCCGTGCTGGATATCCACCATAAGGATATGCTGTTTGTATGCACCTTTGGCTCCAGCCTGTGGTATGGGCCGCGGGAAGGCAGCCGGGCATAAAACCATCGCCAAAAGCAGCGGGGCGGGCCGTGACGGGCGCGCCCCGTTTTTAACAAAACACGTTTGCCGGCGCCGGCTTGGGTGCCGGATCAAACCTGCCGGTCCAACAAAAGGAAGGAAAGCGCAAATGAACCATTTCCAGGTGGCCTTTCTGCAAATTCTGCCGGGCAGCACACGTCAGGACAGTCTTGAAAAGGGCATATCCGCTTGCCGGGAAGCCAAAAAGGCCGGGGCGGACCTTGCCTTGTTTCCGGAAATGTGGAGCACGGGCTACAGCATTCCACAGGATATCTCCACACTCAAGGCCGAGGCCCTTTCGGCGGATGATCCATATGTGATAACCTTTTCCCGCCTGGCCGCCCAGCTTGATATGGCCATTGGCATTACCCTTTTGGAGCGCCATCAGCCGACGCCCAGGAATACCCTTATTTTATTTGACAGGCATGGCAAAAAGGCGCTTACCTATGCCAAGGTGCACACCTGCGATTTTGGCGAGGAGCGCTGTTTAACCCCGGGGGATGATTTCCCGGTAACCCCCCTGGATACGGCGCAGGGCATCGTCCACATCGGGGCCATGATCTGCTATGACCGGGAATTTCCGGAAAGCGCCCGCATCCTGATGCTAAAAGGCGCGGAAATCATCCTGGTGCCCAACGCCTGCCCGATGGAAATCAACCGCCTTTGCCAGCTGCGCAGCCGGGCTTATGAAAACATGGTGGGCATAGCCACCTGCAATTACCCCTGCGGCCAGCCCGATTGCAATGGGCATTCCAGCGCATTTGACGGCGTGGCATACCTGCCCGATCTTCCGGATTCACGGGATACCTGCATCCTGGAAGCCGGCGGCGAGGAAGGCATTTATCTGGCCCGATTCGATCTGGATATGCTGCGGGAATACCGCAAAACCGAAATCCACGGCAATGCATACCGCCACCCCCAAAAATACCATCTTCTTATCAGCGAGCGAATCGAGGAACCTTTTATCCGCGGGGACTACAGAAAATAGCCGCCCCTGTCCCGGCTTGATGCCACAAAAGCATAAGCGCCGCCCTGTGCGCGATACGCGCGGCGCCTGTAGGCCAGGCCGCCCTGGGTATGGCGTTAAAACAAACAAAAACCCGGTGACAATCGGCGGGGGTCGTAAAAAGGTTATTTTGAAAAAAGCCGAAAACTTAGTGTTTTCAAGGGACGGCGTGGCGCAAGCCACGCCGTTTTCCTTTGCTTTTATTCGTGCTTCATCAGTTCTTCCAAAGGGATAAAGCCGATGCCATCATACTTGATGTGGATGTTCTGTCTGCGCTTGCCGCTGGACTTGTCCGGTGCTTCCACATAGATGGCTTTGATCAGCTCTCTCAGCATATAGGGGTCGATTTCCTCGATGCCCACATATTTCTCAGCCTTTGGAATGAACTTTTCAATGTTTTCGATCTGTCGTTCCTGTACTTCAATTTCCTGTCGCAGAGTGATAACCTCTGCTTCAAGCTGTTTCTGTTCTGCTTCGTAGCTCTGGCTCATCATATCAAAGCGCTCATCACTCAGCTTGCCCTTGGCGTTGTCCTCGTAAATCTTGATGAACAGCCTTTTCAGTTCAGCGATTCGGCGCTCGTTGCGTTCAAGCTGCTTGCGGCTGGCTTTGAGATTTTCTTCGGACTCCAACTGGAGCTGACGCTGCATCACAGAAACAAAATGCTGCTTGTGCCTTAGAATATAGTCCGTTACCAACTGAACGTGCTTTAAGACCAAACGCTCCAATACGGACTCTCGGATGAAGTGACCAGTACATTTCTCACGATTCTTCAAGTGCTTGGAGCAGTCAAAGAACGCTCCTTCACGCTTGCCGTTGTTGGTGGCTCCGTAGTACAGCTTCTCGCCACAATCAGCACAGAATACCAAACCGGAAAAGGTGCTGGTATAACCTGTTCGGGTCTTGCGCAGACGATTCTGACGAATCTGCTGCACCTTGTCAAAGACATCCACCGATACAAGAGCTTCATGCGTTCCGTAAAAAATCGATTGCTTTTCTACGGGATTTTCTCTTTGCTTCTTGTCCCAGATAGAATTGGTATAGGTCTTGAAATTGACCGTACAGCCTGTATACTCCCTGCGCTCCAGAATATGAACTACAGAGTTAGGGTTCCAATGGCAAGGATCTTCAGATGCCGTGTTCGGACTGTTGATACCCTGACTGTCCTTATAAGCGGTGGGAGTCAGTATGCCATCTTCCCTCAGCTGATTGGCAATCTGCGACGGGCCTCGTCCGTTCATGCACATCTCAAAGATACGCTTGACTACAGCGGCAGCTTCGGGATCAAAGATCCAGTGCTTCGGATTTTCCGGGTCTTTCACATAACCGTAGGGAACATTGGTTGTCAACGGTACGCCACGCTCACCCTTTGCCTTCTGCACAGCTCTGATCTTTCGGCTGGTGTCACGGGCATAAAACTCATTCACCCAGTTTTTCATTCCCGCAATATCGTAGTTGATATTGTTGGGGTCAGCTGTATCGAAGTCATCGTTGATGGCAATGAAACGAACTCCGTTTTCGGGGAAAGTAAAGGTCGTGTACAGTCCGGTCATAGCAGAGTTTCTGCCGAGTCTGGAAAGGTCTTTGGTCAGTGCCACAGCCACATTCCCGGATTCGATTTCATTCAGCATTGCCTGAAAACCGGGACGGTCATAGGTAGTGCCGCTGTATCCATCGTCTACGAAAAACGTTGGATTTGGAAAACGGTGGTCACGGGCGTATTGGAGAAGCATAGCCTTTTGATTCTCAATGGACAGCGATTCGCCGGCTCTTTCATCCTCCTGGGACAGTCTGCAATAAAGGGCAGTGATTTTGTTTGTTGTTGCTCCTAACATTTCTGTTTCCTCCTTAGATGGAGCA
>JAQXFY010000097.1 GCA_029006015.1 bacterium | reverse complement strand
TGAAAACCCCCGTGCCTACCTGGCCGTCAAGCGACCATTCCAGCTGGTAATCGTTGCGGGTTTGCAGCACGCGGTCGCCCTCGCGCAGGGTGAAAAAGCCCATCGTTAGCTGGCGTTTTCCTTCGCCGGGCGGGTTGAGTGCCTGCTGCAGGCGCACGTTTAGCTGCTGTACACCGGCCTCGCCCCGGCGCATGGGGGCCAGCACCTGCAGTTCCCCCTCCAGTGCAGACAGGCCGTAGGCGGCCGGAAGGCGGCGCGCGCATAAATCCACCACGGCATCGGCTACCTGCGCGGGCGTCTGGCGCCGATCCAAAAAGCAATCGGTTCCCTTTTCGTTAAAGGCCATTGGCTGGCCCTGAAGCAGGGCGTGTGCGTTTGTGATGATGCGGCTGCCCGCCGCCTGGCGGAAGATGGCGTTAAGCCGCACGCTGGGAATGACGCCGCTTTGCAGCATATCCTCCAGCACCTGCCCGGCACCGACGGGGGGAAGCTGATCGGCATCGCCCACCAGGATCAGCCGGCAGGGCAGGGAAAGCGCGCGCAGCGTATGGTAAAACAGCGGCAAATCCAGCATGGATGCCTCATCAATGATGGCCACATCGCACTCCAAAGGCCGGTCCGGCCCCCGCTGGAAGGTGGGGCGGACGGATTCGTCCCCCTCGCTGTCGGGTGGCTTGGCATATTCCAGAAGGCGGTGCAGGGTGGAGGCTTCATGCCCGGTGGCCTCGGCCAGCCGCTTGGCCGCGCGGCCGGTTGGCGCCCCCAGCTTGATTTCCAGGCCGCTTTGCTCAAACAAATGCACCAGCGCGCGGATCAGCGTGGTTTTGCCCGTGCCCGGCCCGCCGGTAATCACGCACACCCCGCTTTGGGCAGCCAGGGACAGGCTGTCCCGCTGGGCGTCGGCCAGATCGATGCCCATGGCCTGATCGGCCTTGGCCAGGCGTTTATCCAGGTGGGCAATGGCGGGCAGCCTCTGGCGCAGCAGGGCGTGGAGCAACTCGGCCACGCCGCGCTCGGCCTCCAATACCCAGGGAAGGTAATAGCGCGTTTGCCCGGCCACTTCGATGCCGCGCACACGGTTTTGTACACAAACTTCCTCCAGCGCGTGGGCAAGCAGCGCCTCGGGGGCGTTTAAAAGCGCTTTTGCGCTGTCCAGCAGCATGCCGCGCGGCAAGGCGGTGTGCCCATCGGCCAGCGCGCCCTCCAGCGCATAGCACAGCCCGGCGCTCAGCCGGAAGGGATCGTCCTCCGCCAGGCCGATGGCGCGGGCCAGCGCATCCGCTGTTTTAAAACCGACGCCGGGCACATCCATCATCAGGCGATAGGGGTTTTTGCGCACGATGCCTACCGCCGCAGGGCCATAGGTGCGGAAAATGCGCAGCGCAAGCCCGGCCGATATCCCGGCCGATTGCAAAAAAACCATGGTTTCCTGGGATTGCACCTGATCGCGATAGGCGGTAAGGATCTGCTGAGCCCGCTTTTTGCCAAGGCCGGGGATTTCCGTCAGGCGGGAAGGGCAATCGGCCAGAACCGAAAGCGTATCTTCCCCGAAAGCGGCCACCATCAGGCGGGCGGTCTTTTTGCCGATGCCGGGGAAAATGCCGCTGGCGAGAAAACGCTCGATGCCGGCGGCGGTGGCAGGCAGCAGCCGCCTGGCGCGCGCAACGGACAACTGCACGCCATGCTCCGGGTGCTCGGTCCATTCGCCTTCCAGCTCCACATCCTCGCCGGTTGAAAAAAACGGCATACACCCCACGGCGGTGGCTTCCCCGCGGGGGGTTGCCACTGCCAGCACGGTGTAGCCGTTTTGATCGTTTCGGTAAATAATTTCCGAAATCTGGCCGCTTAGGGTAGCCATGGCATCAGCGCACGGCGGCGGTCAGGGCATCGGTAGCATCCAGCGCTTCCCAGGGCAGGGCCAGCTCCGGACGACCGAAATGCCCATAGGCCGCTACCTGCCGGTAGAGCGGGCGGCGCAGGCCAAAACGCTCGATGATGGCATCGGGCCTGAAATCAAAGGTGCGCTCCACCGCGCGGGACAGCATCTCGTCGGATACTTTGCCCGTGCCCCGGGTATCCACGGATACCTGCACCGGGTGCGCGGTGCCGATGGCATAGGCCAGCGATACCTGGCAGGCGCTGGCCAGGCCGGCAGCCACCACGTTTAGCGCGGCATGGCGCGCGGCATAGGCGGCAGAGCGGTCCACCTTGGTGGGATCCTTTCCCGAAAAGGCGCCGCCGCCGTGGGGGGCATAGCCGCCATAGGTATCCACGATGATTTTGCGCCCCGTCAGGCCGCTGTCAGCATGGGGGCCGCCCAGCACAAAACGGCCGGTGGGGTTGATCAAAAAGCGGGTGTCGCCGGTTATCAGGTTTTGCGGCAGTGCGGGCAGGATGACTTTTTCCTTTAACTGCGCACGCAGGGTGTCGATATCGATATCCTCGCCATGCTGGGCGGACAGCACTACCGTATCGATGTGCACGGGGCGGCCGTTTTCATAGCGGCAGGTAACCTGGGCCTTGCCATCCGGCCGCAGCCAGGGCAGCAGCCCGCTTTTGCGTGCATCGGCCAGGCCGTGGCACAGCGTGTGGGACAGCGCCAACGCCATCGGCATATAGGAAGGCGTTTCATCGCAGGCAAAGCCAAACATCATGCCCTGATCGCCCGCGCCGGTTTCCAGGCTGCCGCTGTCGGTAGCGCGGTTAACGCCCATGGCGATATCCGGGGATTGCTCATCGATGGCCGTCATAACGGCGCAGTTTTCGCTGTCGAAGCCGTATTTGGCGCGGGTATAGCCGATCTCCCCCAGCGTGGTGCGCACGATGGAGGGAATATCAACATAGCAGTTGGTGGAAATTTCGCCCATCACCAGAACAAGGCCGGTGGTGCAGCAGGTTTCGCACGCCACGCGGGCCATGGGATCCTTTGCCAAAAGGGCATCCAGCACGGCGTCGGAAATTTGATCGCATACCTTATCCGGATGGCCTTCGGTAACCGATTCGGAAGTAAACAAGCGGGTTGCAGGCATACAGGTTTCCCCCTTTGTGGTTTGTGGAACACCGGGCGGTTGTTGGTTCCCAGCGGACTGACGGCGCATATCCGGCAAAATCTGGCAGGCAACCTGATGGAAAACAAAATCCGCCGCTTGAAGGCGGCGGATGGCTTGCATCGCGACGCGCCTCATCTTCGGGGCAATGCCCCTTGGGAATTGGCACCCGCTTTTGCGGGTTGCCGGGTTTCATCGGGCCCATCCCTCCACCACTCTGGATAAGGCGTTCCAGTACCGTATAGCATACCGTGGCTGCGCCCCCGTGTCAACCGGGATGGGTGACAAAATTACCGCCATTTGGTATAATAACGGGCCAATATCATAAAAAGGGGGCTTGTTTATGCGCGCGGTGTTTTTTGATCTGGATGGCACCCTGCTGCCGATGGATGCCGATATCTTTGCGCGCACCTACATGGGCTCCATCTCCCGCTGGGCGCAGGACCTGCTGCCGCGGGACAAAACGCCCGGCATCATCTGGAGCGGCGTGGAGGCCATGATGAAAAATAACGATGCCTCCCGCACCTGCGAGCAGGTTTTTATCCAGCATTTTGAAAAGACGACCGGCCTGGAATGGGGCAAGGCATGCCCGGTTTTTGAAAGCTATTACCGGGCGGATTTTGAGGCGACCCTGGCTTCCTGCAAGCCCGATGCGCGCGCGGCACAGGCGGTGGAGCTGGTGCGCCAAAAAGGTATGATGGCCGTGCTGGCCACCAATCCGCTTTTCCCTGCGGTGGCCACTTACCGCCGCATCGGCTGGGCGGGTATCAATCCGGCGCATTTTACGCATGTTACCACCTACGAGGGGTGCCCTTTCTGTAAGCCCAATCCGCGCTATTTTGCCTGGTTGATGCACCACCTGCGCCTGGATGCGTGCGATTGCGCCATGGTGGGAAACGATGCCGATGAGGATGTCCGCTGCGCCAAATCCCTTGGCATCCGCACATTCTTTTTAACGGAAACGCCGATTATGCGCGGGGGCAACCCGGGCGCGGAGGCGGAGGGGGGATTCGATGCGCTTATTCGATGGCTGGAAACGCTCTAAAAGCCCGGTGCGCGTTATCGCCGGATTGGGCAACCCGGGCCGGGAATACGCCCTTACCCGCCATAACGCCGGCTTTATGGCGCTGGATCAACTGGCGGCCAGCCTGGGCGCGCCCCAGGGCAAAAAACGCCTGGATGCCATGGTGTCCGAGTGCACGGTAAACGGGCAGAAGCTGGTGCTGGCCTGGCCACAAACCTTTATGAACGACAGCGGAAAAAGCATTAAAAAGCTGATGGATTGGTACCGCCTGCAGCCCGATCAGCTGCTGGTTATCTACGATGATATCGATCTTGCGCCCGGCAGGCTGCGCGTGCGCGCCAACGGCGGGCCGGGCACGCACAACGGCATGCGCTCCATTATTTCCTGCCTGGGCAACGGGGATTTTGCACGGGTACGCATCGGCATCGGAAGCCCGCCCAATAAGGGATGGGATTTAAAGGATTATGTGCTGGGGCGCTTTTCCGCACAGGAAAAGCCCGCTATCGACGCTGCGGCCCAGGCAGCGGCGCAGGCCGCGCTTTTATGGGCGGAAAAAGGCGCGATAGAGGCTATGAACCGCTTTAACAGCTTTTCCGCCTGATAGGGGCGCCCTGCTTCGGGGCTTGATGGCGCCTGGGGCACCGCTTGTTTTGCCAGGCGGTGCCGGGAAAGGCCTTCGTGCCCCATGGTTTATGCAAGGCATGCAGGCGGCCCCCGCTGCGGCGCAGCGGGAAAACGAAAAAACCATTTTGTAGACGATCAACCGCACCCCTCCTTGCGACGGGGCGCGGCTTTTGGGCATGATAAAAAGGAACGGAGGGACGCCATGCAACCGCTGATGGAAATGGGGCAAGCGATCCTGGCTGCGCAGGCCGGACTGGGACCGGTGCGTGCGGCGCTGTCTGCCGGCCGCGGCGCTGTCGTTTATGGCCTGCACGAGGGGCAAAAACCCTGGCTGCTGGCCCATTTGGCGCCGGACAGGCCGGCTTTGGTCATTACCGAGGGGGAAGATAAGGCCGATGCCTGGGCGCGGGATCTGGAGGCCCTGCTTGGCAAAAAGGTTTTTCGCATGCCTGCGCGTACGGTGCTTCCCTACCGGGTGGAGGCCGAGGATCGCCGGATCGTCGGCATGCGGGTGGCGGCGCTGGAGGCGCTGATGGCCGGGGAAGTGGTGGTTGCCTCCGTCGAGGCGGCACAGGCCGCCCTGTGCCCGCCGCAGGTGCTGGCGGATGCGCGCATCCAACTGACAGTGGGGGATACCTGCCCGCCGGAGGAACTTGCCAAAAGGCTGTACGATGCCGGCTATGCCCGGGTGGATCAGGTGGAATCCGCCGGCCAGTTTGCCCACCGTGGGGGCATCCTTGATTGCATGGATGCGCTGGGCGGCCAGGGCGTGCGCATCGAGTTTTTTGATGACGAGATCGATTCCATCCGCGCTTTTGATCCGGCTACGCAGCGCACCATCCGCATGCTGGACAGCGCCCTGCTTCCCGCTGCATGCGAATGCCCGGCCGGGGAGGAGGTGCGCCGGGATGCCCTTTTGCGTGTGCATGCCGCGCTGGCGGCCTTCGGGCGCCGGAGTAAACGCGAGGAAAGCAAAGAAAGCAAAAAGCAAACGCGCCCGCTGATGCCCTGGGAAGATGAAGATGAGCAGCCGCAGGAAGCGGGCCCGGGGCTGGGGGATAAGGCGGCCGGCCTCATCCGTGCGGCCGGCAGAGCGGACGACCCATTGGAGGGCGCCAGGGCGCGCGTGGAAGCATTGGAGCAGGCGCTTGCCCAGGGTGTGGGCGGGGCGGAACTGGAAGCCTGGCTGCCCTTTTTCTATCCCGCCTGTGCCAGCGTGGCCGATTATGTGCCCGCCGGGGGCTATATCCTGCTGGACGAACCCTTTTCCCTGCGCCAGAAGGCCAATAACCTGATGGCGCTGTATACCGAAATGATGGCCATGGCCCTGCAAAATGGCGCGGCGCTGCCCCGCCAGCAGGAGCTGCTGTGGCCTTGCGATGATTTGCTGGCGCGCTTGCAAAAGACGGGTTGGCTGGCCATGATGACGCTGCCGCGCAACATGCCCGAAATCAGGCCGGATGCGGTGTACAGCGTGCAGGCCCAGCCCATGCTCAGTTATTTTGGGCGCCTGGATGCCCTGTGCGCCGATCTGGCGGCGTGGAAAAAGCGGGGCATCGCCTCCGCCCTTTTATGCGGCAGCCAGCAAAAAGCCGAGCGCTTGGCACAGGAGCTGCGCGAGCGCGGGGTGGAGGCCTGGGCGGGCGTGCCGGGGCGCGCCATCCGGGAGGGGGAAACCATTGCGCTGCCCCTGGCGCTGGAGCAGGGCTTTTTGTGCGATGACTGGCGCCTGGCGGTGCTGTGCCCCGGGGAATTGTACGGCCGGGAAGCACCGGATAAGGCAAGGAAAAAGGCGCCCCGCAGGCGCAGCGCCGCGGAAAATAAGCGTGTATTTGCCGATTTGGCCCCGGGCGATTATGTGGTACACGAAACCTATGGCATTGGCCGCTTTGTGCAGATGACGTGCGAGCAGGCCGTCGGGGTTTCGCGCGAGTACATGGTGATCGAATATCAGGGCTCGGATAGGCTGTATGTGCCAACCGAGCAGCTGGACCGCGTGCAGCGTTATATCGGAAACGATGATTCGCCGCCCCGCATCAGCCGCATGGGCGGCAAGGATTGGGAGCGGGCCAAGGGCAAGGCGCGTGCGGCGGTGCAAAAAACCGCCGAGGGGCTGGTGGAGTTATATGCCAAGCGCCAGCAGGCCAAGGGCTTTGCCTTTTCACCGGATACGCCCTGGCAGCGCGAGTTTGAGGGCCAGTTCCCCTATGAAGAAACGCCCGATCAGCTGCAATCCATCGAGGAGATCAAGCACGATATGGAAAGCGGCCGCCCGATGGACCGCCTGCTGTGCGGGGATGTTGGCTATGGCAAAACCGAGGTGGCGCTGCGCGCGGCCTTTAAAGCCGTGCAGGATAACCGGCAGGTAGCCATCCTGGTGCCGACCACCCTTTTGGCCCAGCAGCACTTTTTAACGCTGTCCCAGCGCATGGAGGGCTTTCCCGTCACCTGCGAAATGCTCAGCCGCTTCCGCACCCCCGCCCAGCAGCGGGAAATCCTGGCCAAGCTAAAAGACGGTACGCTGGATATCGTGGTGGGCACCCACCGCCTGCTGGGGCAGGATGTGGTGTTTAAACGCCTGGGCCTTTTGATCGTCGATGAGGAACAGCGCTTTGGCGTCAACCATAAGGAACGCATCAAGCGCATGAAGGAAAATGTCGATGTGCTGACGCTGACGGCCACGCCCATCCCGCGCACGCTGCATATGTCCATGGTGGGCATACGGGATTTATCGGTTATCGATACCCCCCCGCAGGACCGCT
The DNA here is from genome assembly GCA_029006015.1 of bacterium. GTDB lineage: Bacteria > Bacillota > Clostridia > Christensenellales > SUG1161 > SUG1161. The sequence continues at coordinate 8,818 of JAQXFY010000097.1, read as the reverse complement.
ACCCCGTACAGACCATGGTGCTGGAATACCGCGAGGGGCTGATTAAAGAAGCCATCCAGCGGGAAATTGGCCGGGGCGGGCAGGTATACTTTTTGTTTAACCGCGTGCGCGGCATCGAGCGCATGGCCGATCACCTGCGCGCCCTGGTGCCCGGCCTGCGCGTATTGGTTGGCCATGGGCAGATGGAGCAGCATCAGCTGGAGGAGGTGATGCTGGCCTTTATGCGGCACGAGGCCGATGTACTTTTATGCACCACCATCATTGAAAACGGCATCGATATCCCGCTGGCCAACACCATCATTGCCTTTGATGCCGATCACCTGGGCCTGGCCCAGCTGTATCAGCTGCGCGGGCGGGTAGGGCGCAGCAACCGGCTGGCCTATGCGTATCTGACCTACCGCCCAGGCAAGATGCTGTCGGAAACGGCGTCCAAGCGGCTGCAGGCCATCCGGGATTTTACGCGCCTGGGCTCGGGCTTTCGCATTGCCATGCGCGATCTGGAAATCCGTGGCGCGGGCAATTTGCTGGGCGCAGAGCAGCACGGGCATATCGCCGCGGTAGGGTATGATCTGTACTGCCGCCTGATCGAGCAGGAATTGCAGCGCTTGCAGGGCAAAGAGGGGGCCGTTTCCCTGGGCGAATGCCGGGTGGAACTGCCGATCGATGCCTATCTGCCGGAGCATTATGTTGGCGATGAGCGGCGGCGTCTGGCGCTGTATCGCCGCCTGGCCGATATCGATAGCCTGGAGGGCCGCAGCGAAGCTATCGATGAGATGATCGACCGCTATGGCGAGGCGCCGGATTGTGCCATCCGCCTGGCCGATATCGCCTATGCGCGTACGCTGGCCAGGCGCATCGGGGTGGCGGATATCTCCTCGCCCCGGGCGGGGGAGGTGGCGCTGCGGTTTTATGATGCCGCCAATTTTGAGCCCGAGCGGCTGCTGGCGGCGCTGGAAACCATGCCGGATGCCAAGCTGATGCCGGGAAGCGGTGCGCGCGTGGTGCTAAGGCGCAAGGGGGCTACGGCGGAGCAGCTGCTGGGGGTGGCTACGCGCTTTTTGGAAACCATGCAGCCTGAAAAATGTGAACAATGCGAAAACAGCCCTGCATAGGTTTGAAAACAAGCCCCACCTCGTGTATAATGGAGCCAATCATTGTTCTGGATATAGCGAAAGGATGCATGTGCATGAAAAAAAACCTCTTGCGCGTTGTGGCGCTCGTCCTGGTGACCGCGCTGTTTCTTTCCGGGTGCTCGCTGATTGAACTCAACGAAACCCGCCGCCAGCAGCAGGTGGTAGCCCGTGTCGGGGATATGACCATCACCCTGGGCGAGTTTGAAAGCCAGTATTACAACTACCTGTATTCCACGGGATATATTTATTATATCGATGAAACCGATGCCAGCCAGCGCGAAACCGTCAACCAGCTGCGCGACACCGTGCTGCAGGCCATGATCGAAAACAAGATCCGCACCGAAAAGGCGACGGAGCTTGGCTACATGGAGCAAAAGGATGGCGACGAGGCCAAGCGGGATGAGCAGCTGCAGGAAGCCATCGAGGAAACCAAGGAAAGCTACCGCACGGAATGGGAAGAAAAAAAGGAAGAGGACGATTCCATCGATGTCGAGGCGGAGGTGGAAAAACAATGGAACCAGTGGCTGGAGGACAACAAGGAAGCTTTCGAGGAATATAAAGCATCTTTGCTGGAGCAGGTTATCCTGGAGCGCGCCATGGAGGAGCTGGACGAGTACCTGACCAAGGATGTTACCGTCAGCGAAGATGAGGTTACATCCAAACACAGCTCCCTGGTGCAAAGCCAGCGTACCAGCTATGAAGATAAGCTGACCCAGTTTGAAACCGATATGTACGCGTTCTGGAAGGATGCCAGCACGGTGGTATGCTTCAAGCCGCTGGGATACCGTACGGTCAAACAAATTCTTGTAAAAATCGATGATGACACGGCCAAGGAAATCGCCCAGCTGCGCAAGGATGAAAAAGAGGAAGAAGCCGACCAAAAGCTGGAAGAAGCCCTTAAGGCAATCCAGGAAAAGGCTGATGAAGTGTTGGCCAAGGTCGAGGCGGGCGAGGATTTCGACAAGCTGATGGAGGACTATAACGAGGATCCCGGCATGCAGTCCGAACCCCAGAAGACCCATGGTTACCTGGTTAGCGAAGAAACCAATTTTGTCGACAGCTTTAAGGAGGCTGCGCTCGGCCTGAAGACCATCGGCGATACGACCGGGTTGGTTAAATCGGATTACGGCTACCACATCATCAAGTACACCGGCGATATCAGCAGCGGTACCGTGCCCATCGATGATGTGCGCAAGGAGTTGGAGGATATGGTGTTGTCTGAAAAGAAAACCCAAAAAATCTCCGATGAAATGGATGGCTGGAAAGCCGGTTACAAGATCAAAACCTACGCCGGCTTGTACCACATCAAAAAGAAAACGGCTTAAGGGCCAAAAGGCGGATGCCCCAATAAGATCATTGAAAACGGGCCGGTTTACTACCGGCCCGTTTATCATATCCATGGGTATCCACAGCAAGTTTGATATCGGCTGCGCATGTTGGCAGCATCCCATGCGCACGCCGGCGGGTAGGGCTTTCATTTGTGCAGCGCGCCCCTGCCTGTCGGCATAAAAAACAGGCGGCCCAAGGCCGCCTGCATGGGATGAAGCGCCGGTATGTTTGCCGGGCCTATGGCGATATACGCCGCCCGCAAAGGCCCGCACCGCCTTATTGCTGCGAGGTGGTTACCCACAGGGTATGTGTGCGTGCGCGCAGCTGGCGGATGATATCCTGAATGCTGTCCACGGGGCCATCAAACAGCACGGCAGCCCGGCCGGCCCCGGATTCAAAGTGCACATCGGAGCCTGCCAAGGGAATAAGCTCGGGATGCTGCTTGTGGAAGGCCATGGCCTGCGGGTTGTGGGAAGGCTGGTTGGGATGGCCGTTGTATACCTCCATGCCGTCCAGCAGGGAAGGATCCTCCATGTAATAGGGCGCTTGAGGCCGATATGCCGGGAAACGGAAGGGGTGGGCCTGGCAGAACAGCCAGCCTTTTTGCCGGGCCAGGGGGGAAAAGGTGGCGGGGGTCATGCGGTTTAAATGGGGGTTATCCAACAGATCCTGCTCGGTTGGGCCGTAGACCAGAAAATCGTTGACGCAGCCATTGGCATCGTCAAAGCGCAGCTCCAGCCCCCACAGCACGGTCAGGCCGAGCTTGTCGCCCTCCGCCTTGGCAGCGCGGTATCCGGCCAAATAGCGGTTGACCTGTTCGGGCCAGGGTAAATCGGCTATTTCCTGAAAGAAGCTTTTAAAATAATGGTCGGTTATAATGATGCCGTCGTATCCCTTTTGATGGTAAAGGGCAACCTCGTGTGCGGCAGGGATTTTGCCGCAATCGCTGGTTTCGGCGGTATGGGCATGCATTTCAAAGCGCAGCATCAAATTCCTCCCCTGGGATCATCCCGGTATGGTCAACCTGCTTATTATAACCCCAGATGGCCGATTCAGCCAGGGGGTGGGCTTGCGCGGGCGTATAAAAGCATGTAAAATAGCATTTGTCCGGGGGAGGACGCGGCGGCAGAAATGCGCTGTCCCCCCAAGAAAGGGGTATATGCATGCGGAAAAAGGTGCTGCGCATTGGGGCTTTTGTCCTGACGCTGGTTATGATGCTGGGCCTGTTTGCCGGTTGTGGCGCAGGCCGTAACCGTACGGTGGATTTATTTAAGGCCACGGACACTCCCCAAACCCAGCTTGCCACGGGCGAAGGGGCGGCCGCCATTTTGGCGGAGTATACAAAAGGCGATGGCAAGGATGCCGAGGTGCGCATGGTGGGCGCCTCGTCCAAGACGGCGTTGGTGCGCACGCGCGAAATGCTGTTTGTGTACGATATCGATACAAGCGGCAAATCTGTCCTGCGCCTGGCGCTGGATCTGCGCCCGCTTTATACGGGGGAAGAGGTTGATACCCAGGATCCCTATGCCAAGGTCATCCCGGCTACCGGCATGCGGTACATCTTCTTGCAAAACAGCCAGGGCCTGTGGCTGCTGGATGCCCAGGCGGGCAAATTGCTGAAGGCCGATATGGAAGCCGAAGGCATAGCCTGCGCGGTTTCGCCGGATGGCAATTACCTGGCGGTGCTGGGCAAAATGGCCGTCAGCGAAAAGAAAACCGAATGGGCTGCCGTGCGCATCAAGGTGGATGGCGATGCGCTGAGCATGGCCCAGGTTTACGGCACCAGCGCTCAGTTGACGTCGATCAACATCGGCGATAACGGCGCGGTCATGGTGACCGATTATAACGAGGACCGCTCCTATCCGTATTATTTCTACATCAAAAAGCCGGGCGCCTCGCCCAAAAGGCTCAAGCTGGCCTACGGCAAGCCCTTTGGCGTGTGCGATGAAGGCGGCCTTATCCTGGGCGACCGGGTGTGGCTGGCCAAACCGGGTGAAAAGGCGGTGCCCACCACCAATGACCTGGTTAAGGAAGCTTATTATATGAGCAACAATAACATCTTCCTGGTGACCCAAAGCCAGGATGATAACTCCTACAATACCGTCCACGTCAAATTCTACGAGGAATACGACAATAACTTCCTTATCAACAACCATCCCGAAACCGCTTCGATGTCCCTGCATTATGGCACCAACGGCGTTGTCAGCACCGATAAAAAGGGCGCCGTGCGCATCTGGCAGGGTGAGGCCGGCTTTACCTCGGTTCCCGAGGTGACCGAGCTTGGCGTATTCCCGGGCGGGGACAAGGCCGGGGCGCTGCCGGTTGGCATGGATTACATCGTGGGCTTTACGCCGGATACGGCTTCCGGCGGGCTGGGCATTTCCTTCTTCACTTACTTTGTGCCGGATCGGCTGCTTAAGCACTATCCTGTATCCTGAATACTTGACCCATGGCCTGTGGCATGCTAAAATGCATCAAACGCTGTGATGGGAACGGCTTGCGGCGCCGGAAACAAAAGCGAACCGGGGAAGGTGAAAGCCCGGGCATAAGGCAAAGGTAGCGGATCATCCCGGAGCGGCCGCCCTGTTGGGGGCGGACGGGTTCCTCCGTGAAAAGGGAACGGGGATGATGGTCCCTATGGGCCCGGGTGGTGAACGGGAAAGCACGCCTTTCCTCCTTTGGGAGGAAAGGCGTTTTTGATCTGTTAGGGGGTATTTGCATGTTTGAAAAGGTATCAACCTCGATGGATTTTGCCAAGCGGGAGGAGGAAGTTCTCCAATTCTGGCAGGAAAACCAGGTTTTTGAAAAAAGCGGCCAGCTGCGCGAGGGCGCGCCGGAATTTACATTTTATGATGGCCCGCCAACGGCCAACGGCAAGCCGCATATCGGCCATGTGCTGACGCGCGCTTTTAAGGATATCGTTCCCCGGTACCGCACCATGAAGGGCTACCATGTCCTTCGCAAGGCGGGCTGGGATACCCATGGCCTGCCCGTGGAGCTGGAAGTTGAAAAGCTTTTAGGCATCTCCGGCAAGCCGCAGATCGAATCCTATGGCATCGAGCCGTTTATTAAAAAGTGCAAGGAAAGCGTATGGAAATATAAAACCGAATGGGAGCAGATGAGCCAGCGCGTCGGCTACTGGGCGGACATGGAAAACCCCTATGTCACCTATGATAACAACTATATCGAATCGGTATGGTGGTCCATCAAGCAGCTGTTCGATAAGGGGCTGCTGTATAAGGGCCATAAGGTGGTGCCCTATTGCCCGCGCTGCGGAACTGCGCTGTCCAGCCACGAGGTGGCACAGGGGTATAAGGATGTCGAGGAAACCTCCGTCATCGTGCGCTTCCCGGTGGTAGGGCAGGAAGGGGTATCCTTCCTGGCCTGGACGACAACGCCGTGGACGCTGCCTTCCAACGTGGCGCTGTGCGTCAATCCGGCGGAGGATTACGCCTATGTTAGTTGGCACGGCGAAACGCTGATCCTGGCCAAGGCGCTGGTGGCCAGCGTGCTGGATGGGGAAGGCGAAATTACCAAAACCGTCAAAGGCAGCGAGCTGTTGGGCATGGCCTACCAGCCGTTGTTTGAGGCTACCGCCGGCAAAGTTCAGCCCGGCGAAAAGGCCTTTATCGTGGTGGGGGACGGCTATGTTACCCTGACCGATGGTACCGGTATCGTCCATCAGGCCCCCGCCTTTGGTGAGGATGACGCCCGCGTCGGCCGCGAAAACGGCCTGGCCTTTGTGCAGATGGTGGATGAGCAGGGCTGCTTCACGCCGGAGGTAGAGGGCGTGGCGGGCATGTTCGTAAAGGATGGCGATCCCATCATCATCGATATGCTCCGGGAAAACGGCCGCCTGTTTAAGGCGCTGCCCTATACGCACAGCTATCCTTTCTGCTGGCGGTGCGATACGCCCCTTATCTACTACGCGCGCAGCACATGGTTTATCGCCATGACCCGCGTGCGCGATGAGCTTTTGAAAAACAATGCCTCCATCAACTGGATGCCCGATAACATCAAGGATGGGCGTATGGGCAACTTCCTGTCCAACGTTATCGATTGGGGCCTGTCGCGCGAGCGGTACTGGGGCACGCCGCTGCCCATCTGGGAGTGTGCCTGCGGGCACCGCCATGCCATCGGCTCCATCGAGGAGCTGCGCTCCATGAGCCCGGATTGCCCGGAGGATATCGAGCTGCACAAGCCCTATATCGACCGCGTGCATGTAACATGCCCCGAGTGCGGCGGGGCCATGAAGCGCGTGCACGAGGTTATCGACTGCTGGTACGATTCCGGCTCCATGCCCTTTGCGCAGTGGCATTACCCCTTTGAAAACAAGGAGATATTCGATAAAAACTTCCCCGCCGATTACATCAGCGAGGCCGTCGATCAGACCCGCGGGTGGTTCTACACCCTGCTGGCCATCAGTACGTTGCTGTTTGGCCGCGCACCGTATAAAAACTGCATTGTGCTGGGCCATGTCAACGATAAGGATGGCATTAAAATGTCCAAGCACAAGGGCAACGTCATCGATCCGTGGACGGTGCTGGACCGCCAGGGCGCCGATGCGGTGCGGTGGTATTTTTACACCGGAAGCGCACCGTGGCTGCCCAGCCGCTTCTCGCCGGAGGCCGTGGGCGAGGCGCAGCGCAAGTTTATGGGCACGCTGTGGAATACCTATGCCTTCTTCCTGCTGTATGCTTCCATCGATGGGTTTGATCCCAATACCGTGCCGCTGGATGAAAACGCCCGCACGCTGATGGATAAGTGGATCCTTTCCCGCCTGCAGCAGTTGGTGGCCTTTGTGGATGAAGGCATGATGCAATATAAAATCACCGAAACCGGCCGCGCCATCGGCGAGTTTGTCGATGACCTGTCCAACTGGTATGTGCGCCTCAACCGCGGCCGTTACTGGGGCGAGGGCATGGATGCCGATAAAGCGGCAGCTTACCATACGCTGTATACCGTGCTGGATACCCTCAGCCGCGTCATCGCGCCCTATGTGCCCTTTATGGCTGAGACCATGTACCAGAACCTGGGCCGCAAGGTGTGCCCGGAAGGCCCCATCAGCGTGCATTTGTGCGATTTCCCGCAGGCGGATACGGCGCTGATCGACCAAGCGCTGTCCGACGATATGGCCCGTGCGATGGGCATCATCGGCGGCGGGCGCGCGGCGCGCAGCACGGCGGGCATCAAGGTGCGCCAACCCCTGTCCACCCTGTATGTGCAGCAGGAAGGCGCCCTGCCCCAGGAAGTGCTGGCGCTGATTGCGGAGGAACTCAACGTCAAGCAGGTGTGCCTGGTATCCGATGCGCGCGCCTATACCACCTACCGGTTAAAGCCGCAGCTGCGCACGCTGGGCCGCAAATATGGCAAGCTGGTGCCCGGCATCGGCAAAGCGTTGGCGCAAATGGATGGCAATGCCGCCATGGATGCGCTTGAAAAAGAAGGCGCCCTGCGCTTTGAGGTGGACGGCCAGCCCGTGGAACTGGCGCCGGAGGATGTGCTTTCCGAAAAGATCGAGCAGCCCGGCTATGCCGTGTTCTCCGATCGGGATATTACCGTGGCGCTGGATACCAATCTGACGCCCCAACTTATTGATGAAGGCAATGTGCGCGAGGTTATCTCCAAGGTGCAGACCCAGCGCAAGGAAATGGGCTTTGAAGTGACAGACCGCATCCATCTGACGGTGCAAGCGCCCGAGGCGCTGGCGCGTGTGCTGGAAGGCAGCCTGGATACCCTGCTGCCCGCCGTGCTGGCCGCCGGCTATACAAGCGGCGCTGCCGACGACGGACGGGAATGGGATATCAACGGCCAGATGGTGCGCATCGCCATCCAAAAGGCGTAACCATATGTTTATAGCAAACGATTGGCAGGATTTTGCCGTCATTGATTGTGGGGGCGGTGAAAAGCTGGAGCGGTGGGGCGATTATGTGCTGCGCCGCCCCGACCCCCAGGCTATCTGGGCGCGGGACGAAGGGGAAGCGCGCTGGCGGACGCCGGATGCCCATTATTTCCGCTCCGAACGCGGCGGCGGGCAGTGGCAGTTCAGGCGCACCCTGCCCCAGGGCTGGCCCCTGAAGTGGCGGGAGCTGACTTTTTCCGTGCATCCAACGGGTTTTAAGCACACGGGGTTGTTCCCGGAGCAGGCAGCCAACTGGGCGTGGATGATGGATAAGATACGCTCCGCCGGCCGGCCTATCCGGGTACTCAATGCCTTTGCCTATACCGGCGGGGCCACGATGGCCTGCTCGGCGGAGGGCGCCAGCGTCTGCCATGTTGACGCGGCCAAGGGCATGGTGGCCTGGGCGCGCGATAACCAGCGCCTGTGCGTCCTGGAGGACAGGCCCATTCGCTGG
>JAQXFY010000096.1 GCA_029006015.1 bacterium | reverse complement strand
GCGGCGTTGGCGGCGCGGGCCTATGCGGTCATTGCCCGGCCGGATAGCCTGGCTGCCGCGCGCGCGGCGGACCGCAGCGCCGGGCTGGCGGAGCGGGTACAAACCGCCTGGGAATGCCGCCAATGCGAGGAAAGCATGGCCCGCCTGCAAAATAGGGATGCGCTCATGCACCTGAAGGCCGCCAGGCCCGCGAGTATGCGCATGCCCTGGAAAGGCCGTCTCATGGCCGTGTGGGCAGCGCTGGTGGCGGTTGTGGTGGGCGTTTGCCTGCTGCCCAACCCCAGGCTGCAAGCCGTCCAGAAAGGAACCCAGCAAAAGCAGGAGGTTATCCAGGCTGCGGAGGATATAAAGGATAAGCTGGCGCAGGATAAGCCCGGCCAACCCGATGCCGATCAGGAAAAACTGCGGGAGTTGCTGGATAACCTGGCCCAGCAAAGCCAAAACGCCACCAGCGAGGAGGAGCTTAAGCAGGCCCTGGGAAAGGCGCTGGAGGAGGCCGAAAAGCTGCAAAAACAGCAGGCGGAGCAGCAGCGCGAGCAGTTGGCCGGCGCCATAGAACAGGCCGGATTGGGCAAGGAACTGGCTGATGCCGTGCGCAATAACGATGCTATGGGCATCAAAAACGGGCTTCAACAGGCGCTCCAGCAGGCCGATGGGCCCCAGGAGCAGCAGCAATTGATGGATGCGCTGGGCCAGGCTGTCGATGGCCTTCCCCAACAGGCGCAGGAGGCTGCCCGGCAGACGCTGGAGCAGCTTAAGCAGGCGCTTGAATCGGGCGATGCCGCTAAGGCGCAGCGTGCGTTGCAGGCGCTTGGCCAGCAAATGAGCGAAAGCGCAAGAACGGCCGGGCAATCCGGAGAGGCCGCCAAGGTGGCACAACAGCTGAAGGATGAGATGAACCGGCAATTTGGCGAAGGCCAGGGTCAGGGCCAGGGCCAAGGCGAAGGGCAAGGCCAGGGCCAGGGCCAAGGCGAAGGGCAAGGCCAAGGCCAGGGCCAAGGCCAGGGTCAAGGACAAGGGCAGGGCCAGGGTAATGGCCAGGGGCAGGGTGCCGGCGCCGGAGCAGGCGATATCCGCGAATATGAAGGGGTTTATGATCCCACGGCATCGGGAGAATTATTGCCCGGGCAGGGGGAAGCCCAAATGCCGGGAGGCATTGCCACGCGCCCGGGCGAGCAGCCGGGGGAAGCCCTTTCAGGCGGCAGCGTGCCCTACGATCAGGTTTACGCCAAATATAAAGCGGGCGCCATGGAAGCACTGGAACAGGGCGGCGTGCCAAGCGGCATGCGGGATGCGGTGGAGCGGTATTTTTCCATGCTCAATGAATAGGTGCGCCGGCCCTTGACGGCTTGGCGATGCCAAAGAAAAAGTGGGCCATATCCTTACACGGCCCTGGCGGCAGCCATTCGGATGCAAAATAACCATGGTTTTATAGGATAACAGGAGGATGGGCATATGCAGGTGGGGACGGAGCAGGTTCAGGCTTTTGCGGATACCGTTGGCCGTATGCAAAGCCAGGTGGCCCGGGATATCGTTGGCCAGCAGGAAGCGGTGCGCCTGGTTTTAATCAGTGTTCTGGTGGGCGGCAACGCCTTGCTGGAAGGTGTGCCCGGCCTTGGCAAAACGCGGCTGGTGCGCACGCTGTCGCGCGTGTTGTCGCTTCCTTTTTCCCGCATCCAGTTTACGCCGGATCTTATGCCCTCCGATGTGGTGGGGGCGGATGTGCTGGCGCGCGCTGCCCAGGGCAACAGCCGCTTTGAATTCCGCCCGGGGCCCATCTTTGCCTCGCTGGTGCTGGCGGACGAAATCAACCGCGCCACGCCCAAAACGCAAAGCGCCCTGTTGGAGGCCATGCAGGAGCATACCGTCACCGTCGGCGGGCAAACGCGCGCGCTGCCCAAGCCCTTTTTTGTGCTGGCCACGCAAAACCCCATCGAACAGGAAGGCACCTACCCGCTGCCGGAGGCACAATTGGACCGCTTTCTGGTTAAAATCTGCGTGCCTTTTCCCACCATGGAGGAATTATCCGGCATTGTGGCGTTGACGGGCGGGGGTGAAGCGCATCAGGCGGAGTGCGTATGCAGCGGGGAGGATATCCTGGCCATGCGCCAGGTGGTGCAAAGCGTGCCCGTTGCACAGGCGGTTATCGATTTTGCGCTAAGGCTGGTGCTGTCTACCCATCCGGAACGCCCGGAATCCCCGGAAATCGCCCGCAAATACCTGCGCTTTGGCGCATCCCCCCGCGGGGCACAGGCACTCATTGCCTGCGCGCGCGCCCTGGCGCTGATGAACGGCCGCTATAATGTTGCCTTTTCCGATATCGAGGAAATGGCGCTGCCCTGCCTGCGCCACCGCATTGCCCTTAATTTTGAGGCGCAGATGGCGGGCCTTACCGCCGAGAATATCCTGGCCCAACTGATTGACGCCAGCCGGCAGGAGTGAAAAAATGCCTGTTACCGACGCTGCCTTTTTAGCCAAATTGCAGGCGCTGTCGCTATGCCTGCAACAGGATGTGCGCATGGGGGGAGAGGGTGCGCGCAAAAGCCGGGCGCGGGGTAGCAGCGTGGAATTTGCCGATTACCGCGAGTATGTGCCGGGGGATGACCTTAGGCGCATGGACTGGGCGGCCTATGCCCGGTTTGAAAAGCTGTTTATCCGCGTCTACCGGGATGAGCGCGATCTGCTGGTTACCCTGCTAATGGATAATTCCGCTTCCATGGCCTTTGGCCAGCCGGCCAAATGGCAGCGCACCAAGGAACTGGCCGCGGTGCTGGGGTATGTTGCGCTGCATAAATCCGACCGCTGCCGCACGCTGTCTTTGGCGGATGACGCCCCGCCCCGCCTGTTTGCGGGCGGGAAATCCGGCTATTTGCCCCTGGCGGAGCATCTGGAGGGCATGCAGGCGGGCGGAATCAGCCGCCTGCGCCAGCGTGCCATGCGCCTGGCAGCGGGCGGGGGCATGACGGTTATTTTCAGCGATCTGTGGATGCCGCCGGAAGAATGGCAGGCCTGTGTGGAATATCTGCAATATACCCATCAGGAGGTTGCCCTGGTGCACCTGCTATCGGGCGAGGAATTGCAGCCCGATCTGGCGGGCAGATGGCGGCTGACCGATGCGGAAACAGGCGCCACGCGCGATATGCACCTTACATCCGATGCGCTGGATGCCTATCAAAAGGCCCTGTCCGCGCATCTGGAGGGTGTGGCTGCCTATTGCCGGGGGCGCGGCGTTCCCTATTGTATGGTCGATTGCAGGCAGCCGCTGGAGCGGATTGTTTTCGGGCCGCTGGCCGGCCTGGGTATTTTGCGGTAAGGGGGAAGATAAACATGGGCTGGATAACCCCCTGGGCGCTGGCGCTGCTGGCGGCCATTCCCGCTATCCTGATTTTGTATTTCCTTCGGCCGCGCTTTCATGTGCGCGATGTGCCCAGTTTGATGATTTGGCAGCAGGCCGTGCACATCATGGAGGCTTCCGCACCATGGCAAAAATTCAGGCGCAGCCTGTTGCTGCTTTTGCAGCTGCTGGCGGCGCTGCTTGTTGCGCTGGCGGCCACGCAGCCGTTTTTCTATTCCGGTAAAAAGGCGGCCGATGTCATATTGGTTATCGATACTTCCTTTAGCATGCAGGCCACCGATGTATCCCCCAGCCGTATGCAGGAGGCAAAGCGCCGTGCGCTGGAGCGTGTTTCCAACCTGGCATCAGGGCAGCGCGTTACGGTGATCGAGGCTGGGCCCGTGCCGGTAGTCAAAGCCTCCCGCACGGATATTGCGGGGGCGCGCAGGGCTATCGGGGGGCTGGAGGCCGGTTTTGCAGCGGGCGATCTGGCCCAGGCGCTGGAGGTAGCCAGCCTTTTACAGGGCGAGATGGACGGCGCCCAGGTAGCCGTCTATACCGATCGGGCACCAACCCAGCCGGGCGGGGCGGTATGGGAAACGCTGGCCGGGGATAAAAAGAATGCCGCCATCCGGCAGGCCGCAGCAGGCTATGCGGCCGATGGCACATTATCCGTCAGCTGCGTGGTGGTATCCACCAGGACGCAGGGCGAGGTTGTGCTGGAATGCCGGGTGGATGGTGCGGTCCATGCGGTGAAAACCCTTTCCCTGGCCGATGGGCAGGCGGCCGCGCAGTTTGATGGCATCGATCAAAAGGCGCAATTGGCACAGCTTGCTATTTTAACCGGCGATGATCTGCCATCCGATAACCGCATGGACGTGGTGCTGGGCCAGCGTGGCGGCATGCGCGCGCTGCTGGCTACAAAGGGCAACATCTTTTTGGAAAAGGCGCTTTCCCTGCGCGAGGATATCCTGGTAGACAAACTCCAGGGGGACAGCCTGCCGGGGGGCTATGATTTGTATGTGCTGGACGGAACGGATGCGCCGGGTATGCCGGATAGCGGGCATGCACTTTTGTTCGGGCCCGGAAACCATGTGCCCGGCCTGGGCGTGGGGGCAATCAAGACGGGCTCGGTCGCCCTGTCGCCCGCGGTCGATGCCACTTCCCAAAAGCTGCTTCAGTATGTGGATGCCGGGGCCATTGTGTTGTCTGGCTATACGCCGCTGGAACTCTCCGGCGGCTGGCAGCCCCTTTTATATGCCGGGCAGGATGTGGCGGCAGCCTTTTGCATAACCGATAGCGGGTGCCAGGTGGCCTTTGGGTTTGATTTGCATGCCAGCAACCTGCCGCTGCTTAAGGATTATCCCATTTTGATGCAAAATCTGCTTTCCTTTTTGCTGCCGCCGGTCGTGCCGGGCGAAACCATATCCTGCGGGCAGCCCGTCACCTTTGGTTTGCAACCTTCCACGGTGGAAGCCTTTGTGGTGTTGCCCGATGGCAGCAAAACAGCGCTGGAGGTATCCACCCGTGCTACCTTCGATCAAACGGCCATGCCCGGGGTATACCGGGTGGTGCAGCGGCTGGATGGCCAGGGGGAAGGCCGCCAGGTAACCGATGCCTTTGCGGTGGCCCCGGCCATTACGGGCGAAAGCCTGGAGGATATGCCCGCACCGGCCTTTGACGGGCAGGGCGATGGGGCGCAGGGATGGTCCATGCTGTCTATCCTGCCGTATTTGGCGGTGCTGGCGGCGTTTATCATGATGGCGGAATGGGGGGTGCAGCATGCGGGTAGGCATTGAATTTTCCAATCCCTGGTGGCTGCTGGCGCTGGTTCCCATTGCGGCTTTCTTTGTATTTGTGCTGGTAAAAAGGCGCAGCCATCGGCTGATTTTGCCGGCGCTTGGTCGCTTTTTGCTGTGCGCGATTATGATTGCCGCTGCGGCGGGAATGTCCTTTTTGCGGGGCAGCCACCTGCAGCAGGTCATGCTGGTGGGCGATGTATCCCAAAGCGCGCAGGGCGCCCGGGCGCAGATCGAAAAACAAATTCGCGCAGCCATCGGCAATATGCCCGCACAGGTGCGCGCCGGTGTGGCCTCCTTTGCCGGTACACTGTCGATGGAAAGCTCGGTATCCCAAAAACCGGTTTTTGAAACGTTTGAATCTACCCTAAATACCCGGCAGACGGATATCGCCTCCGCATTGCGCAGCGCTTGCGCCCTGCTGCCCTCCGAGGGCGCACGGCGCATCGTGCTGGTCAGCGACGGCATGGAAACCAAGGGTGATGCCATTGCGCAGGCCAAAGCGCTGGCCGGCCAGGGCGTGCGCGTGGATGTGCAGCTGGTATCGGCCGCTGCGGGGCCGGATGCGCAGGTAACCTCCGTCGCCGTGCCGTGGCTTTTATACAGCGGGCAGCGCTTTGATGTGGTGGTTGTGCTGGATGCCAACCAGGCCATGAAGGGCACCCTTCAGCTGTATGGCGAGCGCGAGCTGGTAGCCGAGGCCCAGCTTTCCCTGGCCAAGGGCGAAAACCGCTATGTTTTTTCGCTGGAAGCGGGGGCCGCGGGCCTGAGTGTATTCGAGGCCGTGTGGGAAAGCGGGGAAGACAGCCAAAGCGCCAATGACCGCCTGCAAGCGGTCGCCAAGGTGGCCGGAAAGGCGCGCGTGCTGCTTGCGGAAGGCAAACCGGGCAACGCTGGGCCGCTGCAGGCCATTCTGCAGGCTGCGGGCATGCAGGCCGATGTGATATCGGCGTGGATGATACCGGCGGATTTTGTCGCGCTGTGCAAATATGATGCGGTGGTGCTGGTGGATGTTACGGCGGATATGCTGTCCGGCGGGCGGATGGAGCTACTGGAGCGCTATGTGCGCCAGGCCGGCAAGGGGCTGATGACGGTTGGGGGCGATCAAAGCTATGCGCTGGGCGGCTGGCGCAACACGCCGCTGGAGCAGGCCCTTCCCGTTAATTGCCAGGCCCGCGGCAAGGAAGCCGATCCCACCGCAACGGTGCTTTTAATCGATTGCTCCGGCTCTATGGCCTCCGGCATGGAGGGCGGCGCAGGCAAAATGGAAATGGCGCGCCAAGCCGCCATCCGCGC
>JAQXFY010000095.1 GCA_029006015.1 bacterium | reverse complement strand
TGCCTGTCTGCGCTGGGCATCGGCCCTGGGGATGAGGTCATCGTGCCCGCTTATACCTATATTGCCACTGCGGCAGCCGTTGTCGCCGTGGGCGCGGTGCCCGTTATTGCCGAAATCGACGAATCCCTCGGCCTGGACCCGAACGATGTGGAAAAGAAGATCACCCCCTACACCAAGGCGGTTATCCTGGTGCACATGCAGGGCGTGCCCGGCCGCATCGAAGCCCTCCGCGCGGTGGCCAAAAAGCACGGCATCAAGATGATCGAGGACTGCTGCCAGGCCATCGGTTCCCGCTACAAGGGCGAATACACCGGCGTGCATTCCGATGCTTTTGCGTGGAGCCTGAACTACTACAAGATCATCACCGCGGGCGAAGGCGGCGTCTTTTTCACCAATGATGACGTAGCCTTTTTGCGCGGCGTGTACGAATCCGACCCCGGCTCCCCGATGTGGGACAGCGGCCTGATCCAGGAACGCCTGGTTCCGCCCTTCTCCCGCAGCGGTTTCCGCGCCAACGAAATTTCGGCCGCCATTGCGCGCGTGCAGCTTACAAAAATGGAAAAGGTGCTCGGCCATACCCGCGCCATGAAAAAGCGCCTGCTGGCACAGCTCAACACCCCCATCCACTACCAGCTGCAGCATGTTGACGATCCCGAGGGCGATTGCGGCATGTCCGCCGCCATCCTGGTGGAATCCGCCGATGCCGCCCGCCGCTTTACCGAAAAGCTGCGCGACGAGGGGCTGAACATCGGTTCGGTCTACAACACCGGCTTCCCGGACCGCCACATCTACACCTACTGGGATTCCATCCTGAACAAAACGGGCGCTTCCCCAGCGGGCTATCCGTGGAAGGACCCGGCCTACAAGGGCAACGTGCAGTACAGCAAGGATATGTGCCCGCGCACGCTGGACATCCTGTCCCGCTGCCTGCGCCAGTCCATCGACATGGCGACGACGGAGCAGAACATCGACGAAATCGCCCTGGCCATCAACCGCGTCGACGCGGAGCTGTAAGCCGGGCATTTGACAACCATTTGGCTTTATGTTGGGGGCCGGGGCACGGAAGTTTTCCGCCCCGCCCCCATTTTTACATGCAGCCCAATATCGCTGTCCCGGGGCATGGCGTTTGACCGCAGGCGCTGCATTTGCCTGGGCAGCTTGCTTTTAACCACATATGCATGCGCAAAGGAGGTTTGCCCTTGAAAAAGCCGGCAGCCGTTTTCCTTGCCCTGTTCATGGTGCTTTTACTTTCAGGATGCCAGGCGATATCGGGGCCATCCGCGCCGCCAGCAGCCTCCGCCGACCCTACGCCGGCGGCCACGGCGCCCCTGCAAACCGCCAGCCCAAGCGTCATGCCTTCCCCATCGCCTGCGATGGGCTATCGCGCGGCGATCAGCGACGGCGATTACCAGGCCGCCCTCCAGGTGGCCAGAGATTATTACGCGGGCATGCCGTTTACACTTTACAGCCTTGAGGCCGCAAAGGATGAGGATTCCCTGTATGCCCGTTATGCCCGCCAGCCGGGAAAAATCATCATTCTGCTGGCCGGCACCAGCCATGCAGAGGTTCCCCGGCGCATTGCGCTGGTACGCCAGAAAGGTGAAGAGCCCTGGCAGGTGCTTGAAGGCAGCGAAGGGTACTGATTTCTTTGCGCCATACACGATAAAAAGGAGTGTGGATATGAACAACGACAAGCTGCAAATGGGGATCATCGGCTGCGGGGATTTTTTCACCCGGCGCCTGGGCATGCTGCAAAACAGCAGCCGGGTACAGGTAAAAAAGCTGTTTTCGCCCACCAACCCCGCCCATGCCGCCGCCTACGCCGGCCAGCTTTCGGCCCAGGCGGTTGCCGATGCACAGGAGATTTTCGGCGATCCCGGCATCGATATCGTCTGCCTGTTTACCCCGCCCTGGGTGCGTGCGGACTATGTGGAAGCCGCGGCGGCGGCCGGCAAGCACATTATAACGACAAAACCCCTGTGCGCCACCGTGGCCGATGGCCAGCGCATGCAGCGCGCAATCGGGCAGGCCGGGGTGCGCCTGGGCGTTATCTACGGGCGCACGGGCAACGCCTTAACGCAGGGGTATAAACAGCTGTTTGACAGCGGCGAAATCGGCCGTCTGGCCCTTTACAAGCAGGATTGGCTGCACCACTATCCCACCTGGAACACTTGGGCCACCGATCCGGATAAAAACGGCGGCCCGTTTATGGATGCCATGCTGCACAACCTGAACACCGTGCGCTACCTGATGGGGCGCCCCACCATGGGCTGCACCTTTTTTGCCGATAACCTTGCCCAGCACCTACCCTGCCGGGATACCGAAAGCATGAAGCTGGATTTTGCCGGCGGCACCGCCTATTTGTTTATCACCTGGGCGGCCGATCTGGCCGTATACAGCGATGCCGGCAACGACCGCGAGCATATCGATATCCGCTATATGGTTACCGACCAGGGCTGGCGGCTGACCGACGGCCAACGCGATGGCCGGCCCGTTATCGTCGCCTCCCGCGGGGGACAGACCCGGGAATTTCCCGCCATCGGCTTTGAGCAAAACCCCTTCGACCACTTTGCCGCCTGCCTGTTGCAAGGCGCCCCCCTGCCGGCGGATATCCCCGGCCTGGACGAAGCGCTGGAGGATATCCGCCTGATCCGCACCGGCATGGCCCAGCCCGGGGTGGCTTTTGTATAACCTGTTTGGCCTATCCGACAAGCCAGGCGCACCGGGCCGCGCCTGGCTTTTATGTTGCCTGCAAAAGGCCAAACCCGCGTTTTATCAGGCGGCCCAAAGCATGCCAGGCGCCCTTCAATGCTACAAATGTTGGCCGTGGCCAACCGGCCAAACGGTGCGTTTGCGGGCCGCCTACTGATGCGGCATGCTTTTATCCCAAGGGGCGGCAGCGGGAATAAGGCGGTGTTTTTTAAAGCATCGCAAACGGCACCCTGTGTGCGGCGGCGCATGGCAGTCTTTCCCCTTGAACCGGCCGGCCGGGCCGGTGTATCATAGGGGGGAAAGGGGCGGGATGCGGTGATCTTGGTGGTGGCGGAAAAACCGTCCGTCGGGCGCGATCTGGCCCGTGTGCTGGGCTGCAGCCAGATGGTGGACGGTGCGCTGGTGGGCGCGGAATATGCGGTATGCTGGGCGGTCGGCCACCTGGTCGGCCTTAAGGAGCCGGGCGAGGTCAACCCCGCATGGCAGGCCTGGCGCGCCAGCGATCTGCCCATGCTGCCGGAAGAAATCGGCCTTAAGGTTATCCGCGGCCAGTCCAAGCCCTTTGCCGTCATTAAAAAATGGATGAAAAACAAAGAGGTTACAGAAATCATCTGCGCCACCGATGCCGGGCGCGAAGGCGAGCTGATTTTTCGCTTTATCTACCAGATGGCCGGCTGCAAAAAGCCCTGCAAAAGGCTGTGGATCTCCTCCATGACGGCCTCCGCCATCCGCGAAGGGTTTGAACACCTTGCCCCCTCGGAGCAATATGATAACCTTTATAAAAGCGCGCTGTGCCGCTCCCAGGCGGATTGGCTGGTGGGCATGAACGGCTCGCGCGCCTATTCGCTGCGGTACAATGCGCATTTAAGCGTTGGCCGGGTGCAGACGCCGACACTGGCCTTTCTGGTGCGCCGCCAGCAGGAAATTGACGCCTTTGTGCCCCAGGATTATTTTGTGGTTACCGCAGACTTTGGCGCCTATACCAGCATTTGGATAACGCCGGAGCACCCCGATGGCAAGCACCCCGATGAGGCCGCTGCCCGGCAGGCGCGGGAGCGCGCGCTGGGGCAGACCGGGCGCGTGGCATCGGTCGAAACCAAGCCGCAAAGCACGCCTCCCCCGCTTTTGATGGATTTAACCACCCTTCAGCGGGAGGCCAACCGCCGCCTGGGGCTGACGGCCAAGCGCACGCTGGATGCCGCGCAGGCGCTGTATGAAAAGCACAAGGCCATCACCTACCCCCGCACCGACAGCCGTTTTTTAACCCCGGATCTGATTCCCACGCTGCCCGCGCGCCTTCAGGCTGCCGGCGCCGCGCAGCCCTATCACGATTTTATCGCCCCGCTTATGGCGCTTGACAAGCTGCCCATCTCCGGCCGCATCATCAACGAAAAAAAGGTGCACGATCACTTTGCCATTATCCCCACGGAAAAGCGACTGCCCGCCGCGGCCACGGCGGAGGAGCGCGCGGTATACGATCTGGTAGCCCGCGCCTTTATCGCCGCTTTTTACCCGCCCGAGCGCGCGGAACAAACCACCGTGCACACCCAGGTAGGGCAGGATGATTACCTGTCCCGCGGGCGGGTGGTGCTGGATGCGGGATGGACCGCCGTTTGGCAGCCCCCCAAGCCCAAAAAGGGCGAGGGGGAGGAGGATGCCCGCCTGCCCGCGCTGTCCACCGGCCAGAGCATGCCCGTTAAGGATGCGCGCGTGGATAAAAAGAAAACCTCGCCCCCCAAGCCCTATACCGATGCCACGCTGCTATCGGCCATGGAATTTGCCGGCCGCGATCTGGAGGACGAGCTGCTGCGCGAGCAGATGAAGGACATGGGGCTGGGCACACCGGCCACCCGGGCGGCCATTTTGGAGCGTCTGCTGGCCATGGGCTATGTCCGCCGCCAGAAAAAATCCCTGGCGCCCACGGAAAAGGGCATTGCCCTGATCGCCGCCATGCCCGACATGCTGACCCAGGCCGAAACCACCGCCAAATGGGAACGGGCGCTTGCCCGCATCGCGCGCGGCGAAATGGATCCGGAGCGTTTTATGGCCTCCATCGGGCGTTTTACCACTTTTCTGGCCGAAGATGCCCGCACCCGCCCCACGCAGGTGTATTTCCCGCGGGAGCAGCGCACCGCCCGCAGGGCCTCTAATACCAAAAAGCCAGCCGCAGCACCCGGGGGCAGCGCCCCGCCGCGCGCCGCGGGCACACGGGGAAGCGCCAAAGGCGCACCCAAAAAAAGCACACGGCAGGCAAAAACCGCTGCCTTTTCAGGGGAAGCGCCGCCCATGGAAAGCATTCCCCTGCCCGAGCCGCCGCCCATGCCCTCGGCCGGCCGAAGCAAAGCCGGGCCTGGGGCTTAAGGCATAAAGCGGAAAGATCACACAAGCTGCCGCCGGCAGCCGGGCCGCGCGCCCCCTGCCAGGCAGGGCCCCGCGCAAACCGCCGGGGCCGTCATGCAATGGCAACATAGCGGAAGGGATGGATCAAACATGTGGTGGGTATGGGCCCTGCTGTCGGCCGTTTTTGCGGCGCTGACCTCCGTATTATCCAAGATGGGCTTAAACGGAATCAATTCCACGCTGGCTACCGCCATCCGCACCTGTGTGGTGCTGGCCATGTCCTGAGGCATGGTGCTGGTTACCCGCGCAGGCAAGGATATTGCCCATATTTCCGGGCGCAACCTGTGGTTTTTAATTTTATCGGGCCTGGCCACGGGGGCCTCGTGGCTGTGCTATTTCCGCGCGCTGCAGATGGGGGAAACCGGCAAGGTAGCCGCGGTGGACAAGCTAAGCATTGTGCTGACCTTTTTATTGGCCTGGGCCTTTGTAGGCGAGGCCATGACCATAAAAACCACCATCGCCGCCGTGCTCATCGTAGCCGGGCTGCTGGTGATGGCGCTGTAAGGAGGGAAACACCATGTCCGCCTTTTTTGCCATGATGGGGCGCATGAAGCACATCAAGCGCTGGGGGCTGATGCGCAACACGCAAAGCGAAAACATACAGGAGCATACCGCCCAGTGCGCCGCCATTGCCCACGCCCTGGCGCTGCTTGGCAACCGCCGCCTGGGCAAGGCATGGGATGCGCAGCATATCGCCGTGCTGGCGCTTTACCATGAGGCTGCGGAGGTTATCACCGGCGATCTGGCCACGCCCATTAAATATTTTGATCCGGAGATTAAATCCGCCTATAAGCGCATCGAAGGCCTTGCGGCCAACCACCTGCTCCACCTGCTGCCGGAGGATTTGCAGGAAGATTTTGCGCCGCTTATCCTGCCCGAGCCCGGCAGCGGGGAAGCCCGGCTGGTCAAGGCGGCGGACAAGCTTTGCGCCTACCTGAAATGTTTGGAGGAGCTTAAGGCCGGCAACTCGGAATTTGAGCGCGCGGCCGCCAGCACGCGGGATGCCATTTTGGCCCTTGACTGCCCGGAGGCGGAGCTTTTTCTGGATATATTCGGCCCTTCTTTTTCCCTGACGCTGGACGAAATCACCCTGCCCGATCCCGGCTGAAGATTGCCAACCAGCGCGAAAAAGCATATAATTTGGCGAAGGGTTTTTGAAGGGGGATTCATCATGAAGGTTCTGGTGACGGGCGGCGCGGGCTTTATCGGAAGCACCATTTGTTCCGCCCTGTTGGATAATGGGCATACCCCCATTATTCTGGACAGCCTTGTAACCGGTAAACGCGCCTTTACACGCGGGCGCATTTTTTATGAAGGGGATATTGCCGACAGCGCGCTGGTTGGCCGCATTTTAAAAGAGCATCCCGATATCCAGGTATGCATCGACTGCGCAGCGCTTATCGTCGTGCCCGATTCGGTGGCCAACCCCTATCTGTATTACCGCGAAAACGTGGCCAAATCGCTGGAGCTGTTCCATACGCTGGCCCAGGGCGGGGTAAAAAAGATCGTCTTTTCCTCCTCCGCCTCCATTTACGACCAGGTGGAGGGCTATGTCGTCAACGAAAATTCCCCGCTCAAGCCGTCCAGCCCGTATGCGCGCACCAAGTTTATGATGGAAATGATCCTGCAGGATGTCTGCAAGGCTTACGGCATGAAAGGCATGGCGCTGCGGTATTTCAACCCCATCGGGGCTGATCCCAAGATGCGCACCGGCATGCCCATCCAGATGCCCTCCCACGTGCTGGGCAAGATCCTCAGCGTCGAAAACGGCCTGGAGGATATCTTCCATATTACCGGCACCGATTGGCCAACGCGCGACGGCACCGGCCTGCGCGATTATATCCATGTATGGGATCTGGCCATGGCCCATGTGCTGGCCGCCCAGAACTTTGACGAGGCCTTCCGCCGCGCCGGCGAGCAGCATTACCTGGTTATCAACCTGGGAACCGGGCGCGGCGTTACCGTCCGCGAATTGCTGGCTGCGGTGGAAAAGGTGGTTGGCCATAAAATCCCAACCGATTGTGCGCCCGCCCGGCCTGGCGATGTGGCGGGTGCCTGCGCCAACTGCGACCGTGCGCTGGAGCTTCTTGGCTGGAAGGCCGAGCGCCCCATTGAGGAGGGCATCTCCTCCGCCCTGGCATGGACGCATATCCGCGATCAGGTTATCGCCCAAGGGGAAAAGGGCTGACCGCCCTGCCTTTTCCAGCCTGCAGGGCTGCCCCATGCGCGTTTGATGCATTTTAAAAGCCGTGCTACTGGCACGGCTTTTTATTTTGCTTGGGCAGGGAAAAGTTATCCCCGCCGCGCTTGACAGAAATCCCACCGGCTTTTACAATAGGCATATCGCCACGAAGGCGTGCACACCGTTTTCTTCGCCATGAAGGCATCGCCCTGTAGGGCCGGCCCATGGCATTTTTTATGCCATTTTGTATGTAACGTCATTTTATATGTAGGGGGATTTATCATGACACTGAAGGCCTTTTTTACCCAGCACCCACGCGCCGCGCTGGCTTTTTCGGGTGGGACCGATTCCGCCTATCTGATGTGGGCAGCCAAACAAAATGGCTGCCAGGTGCATGCCTATTTTGCAAAAAGCGCTTTCCAGCCTGCTTTTGAGCTGGAGGATGCCCGCCGCCTGGCCGCCCAGCTGGATGTGCCGCTGACGGTTATTGCCTTGGATGTGCTGGCCGATGAAACCGTCACCCAAAATCCACCCGATCGCTGCTATCACTGCAAAAAGCGCGTTTTTTCCGCGCTGCTGGATGCCGCCCGGCAGGATGGATTTGATCTGATGATGGATGGCACCAATGCCTCCGACGATGCGGGGGACCGCCCCGGCATGCGCGCGCTTAAGGAAATGCAGGTTTGCTCTCCCTTGCGGCTATGCGGCCTGACCAAACCCCAGATCCGCGCCCTGTCCAAAGAAGCCGGGCTTTTCACCTGGAACAAGCCGGCCTATGCCTGCCTGGCCACCCGTGTGCCGCAGGGCACGCCCATCGATGCCGATAAGCTGGAGAAAATCGAACGGGCGGAGAGTTCCTTGTTTTCCCTGGGGTTTACCGATTTTCGGGTGCGCCTGCTGGGCAAGGCTGCGCGCATCCAGCTTCCGGCCAGCCAGATGAATAGTGCCCTTGCCCAGCGGCAGGCGCTGCTGGAGGGCCTTCAACCCGATTTTACCGATATCCTGCTGGACCTTGTTGCGCGGCCCGAATAAGGAGGCGTTGGTATGGAACAGATGAAAACCATCGAGTTGCTTCGCCGTGTGCAAAGCGGGGCGCTTTCGCCGGAGGAAGCGCTTGTATCCCTTAAGCTTCAACCCTTTGAGGATTTGGGCTATGCCAAGATAGATCACCACCGCGGTGTGCGCCAGGGCGCGGCCGAGGTGATCTTTGGGCAGAACAAAACGCCGGAGCAGATCGCCGGCATCGTGGCCTCCATGCATGCCAGCGGCGCCGGCAACATTATCATCACCCGCATGGCGCCGAAAGCGGCGGCGTTTGTCGCCAAAGAGGCCGAGCTGGATTATGATGCCGTTTCCCGCGTGGGCATTGCCTACCGGCAGCCGGACACCCCGCAGGCCGGTTTTATCGTGGTGGCTTCCGGCGGAACAAGCGATATGCCGGTGTGCGAGGAAGCTGCCAGAACGGCGGAAGCGCTGGGCAACCGGGTGGAGCGCGTATACGATGTTGGCGTGGCCGGGCTGCACCGGCTGTTGGCGCGGCTGGATGTGCTGATGCGCGCACGCGTGGTCATCGCCGTAGCGGGCATGGAGGGCGCGCTGGCCAGCGTCATCGGCGGGCTTGTGGCTTGCCCGGTTATCGCCGTGCCCACCAGCGTAGGCTATGGCGCCAGCTTTGGCGGGGTATCGGCGCTTTTATCCATGCTCAATTCCTGCGCCAGCGGCGTCAGCGTGGTCAATATCGACAACGGCTTTGGCGCAGGCTATCTGGCCAGCATGATTAACCAAATGGAGGCTGCTACATGAAAACATTGTACCTGGAATGCGCCATGGGCGCCGCCGGCGATATGCTGTGCGCCGCCCTGCTGGAAGTTTGCCCCGATCCCGATGCCTTTTTAAAGGCCTTTCATGCCCTGGGCATCCCCGGCGTATCGCTCAGCCGCACCACCGCGCAAACATGCGGCATCACGGGCACGCATGTTACCGTATCCGTAAACGGGCAGGTGGAAGATGCGCTTCAGGCCCATGCACACCTGCACGGCCACGAAGATGACCATGGGCACGCCCACAGCCACGATGCCGAACACGGGCACACCCATGAGCATGAGCATGCGCCGCATGCCCATGCCGCGCTGGGGGATATCCAGCACCTGATCAGCCACCTTCATGCGCCCCAGGCCGTGCTCAACCACGCGCAGCAGGTCTATGGCCTGATCGCCCAGGCCGAATCGCGCGCCCATGGCCGCCCGGTTGACCAGGTGCATTTTCACGAGGTAGGCGCGCTGGATGCGGTGGCCGATGTTGTGGCCTGCTGTTTGCTGATGGATATGATCGCGCCCGATCGCGTCATCGTCAGCCCCATCCATGTGGGCAGCGGCCAGGTTAAAACCGCCCATGGCGTGCTGCCCGTTCCCGCCCCGGCAACGGCGCATATTTTAATGGGCTGCCCCACCTACTGCGGGCAGATCCAGGGCGAGTTGTGTACGCCGACGGGCGCGGCGCTAATCAAGCACTTTGCAAACAGCTTTGGCCCCATGCCTTCCATGGCGGTAACGGCCATCGGCTATGGCGTAGGCACCAAGCAATTTGCCGCCGCCAACTGCGTTCGCGCCTTTTTAGGCGATGTTGCCCAAGGGGAAAACGATGCCCTGGCGCAGCTGAGCTGCAATCTGGACGATATGACGCCGGAGGCCATCGCCTTTGCCGGCGAGCAGTTATTTTCCCTGGGCGCGCTGGATGTTTTCAGCACACCCATCCAAATGAAAAAGGGGCGACCCGGCGTACTTTTAACCTGCATCTGCGCGCCCGAGGATGCCGACCGGCTGGCCGAGGGCATGCTGCGCCATACCACCACCCTGGGCGTGCGCAAGCAGCTGCTGGGGCGCTACCGCATGGCGCGAAACATGGGCACGGTGCAAACGCCCTATGGCCCCATCCGCATCAAATATGCCCAGGGCTATGGCCAGCAAAAGGCCAAGCCGGAATACGAGGATATCGCCCGCGCCGCCCGGGAGCATGGCGTTACGCTGGAAACCGTGCTGCGCGCCGCACTGGCCGAAATCACCCCCGGGAATAGCCAAAGCTGATCGTAGCCGGGGATAAAACCGGGCCCTTTTGTGGGCCGCACACCCATATAACCATACCCATAGCCATCGGGGCAGCCTTATGCCGCCCCGATGGCTGTTTTATTATGCCCGCATGATGCCCTGTAAAGGTGCATGGCCGGGGCGGGCTATTGAAAAACAGGCCGGGGCATATGCCCCGGCCTGTTGACGGAAAACGCTCCTGGATTAATCATCAATGGACATATCCACCGCGCGGTCGTACAGATCCAGCACTTCCT
>JAQXFY010000094.1 GCA_029006015.1 bacterium | reverse complement strand
GGGCGCAGCCCCGGCCAGCCGCCTTTTACGCTGCTGGATTATTTCCCCAAGGATTTTTTGCTGTTTATCGATGAATCACACGTTACCATTCCGCAGGTGCGCGCCATGTATAATGGGGACCGCGCACGCAAGGAATCATTGGTGCAGTATGGATTCCGCCTGCCCTCTGCATTCGACAACCGGCCCTTGACGTTTGAGGAATTTAGGGGGCGGATCGGGCAGACGGTTTATGTCAGCGCCACACCGGCCGCCTTTGAAATCGAGCATTCCACGCAGGTGGTGGAACAGATTATCCGGCCGACCGGCCTGGTAGATCCGGAAATAATCGTGCGCCCGGTTGGCGGCCAGGTGGATGACCTGTTGCGTGAAATCCGGGAAACCGTGTCCCGCGGGTTCCGGGTGCTGGTAACGACATTGACCAAGAAAATGGCCGAAGGCCTGACGGAATATCTGGAGAATCTGGATGTGCGGGTGCGCTACCTGCACAGCGATGTTGCCACCATTGAACGCATGGAAATTATCCGGGATCTGAGGTTGGGCAAGTTTGATGTGCTGGTGGGCATCAACCTGCTGCGCGAAGGGCTGGATCTGCCGGAAGTAGCGCTGGTTGCCATCCTGGATGCCGATAAAGAAGGTTTTTTACGCAGTGAAACCTCGCTGGTGCAGACGGTTGGGCGCGCAGCCCGAAATGTCGAGGGGCGGGTTATCATGTATGCGGATACCATCACCCAGTCCATGGAAAAGGCCATCGATGAAACCAACCGGCGCCGTACCATTCAGCTGGCCTATAACAAGGCACATAACATTACGCCGCAAAGCGTCCAAAAGGCCGTGCACGATGTGATGGCGATCTCCCAGGCGCCGGATGAGCCCGAAAATACGGCGGGCAAGGTGGCCCTGCAGCAGGATATCGATTCGGTTACCGAGCAGATGCGTCTGGCTGCCGCGGCGCTTGATTTTGAACAGGCCGCCAAGCTGCGCGATATTCTGTTTGCCCTTCAGGCCCAGGCGGAGGGCAAGCAGCCACCCGCCAAGGGCAAACAACGGCAGGGAAAAAGAGACGGGGGAAGGAAAAAATATGGCAGATAGCATCCGCATCCAGGGAGCGCGTGAAAATAACCTGTGCAATGTAAATTTAACCATACCGCGCAATAAACTGGTGGTCTTTACAGGCCTGTCCGGCAGCGGAAAAAGCTCGCTGGCCTTTGATACGCTGTATGCAGAGGGCCAGCGGCGTTATGTGGAAAGCTTATCTTCCTATGCAAGGCAGTTTTTAGGCCAAATGCAAAAGCCCGATGTTGATTCCATCGAAGGGCTGTCGCCGGCCATTGCCATCGATCAAAAAACAACCTCGCGCAACCCGCGTTCCACTGTGGGCACGGTTACCGAAATCCATGACTACCTGCGCTTGTTATATGCGCGCGCAGGCATCCCACACTGCCCCAAATGCGGCAGGGAAATCCGCCAGCAATCCGTTGACCAGATGGCTGACCAGATTTTGTCCTGGCCGGAGGGCGGGCGCATCCAGGTGCTGGCCCCGCTGGCGCGCGGCAAAAAGGGCGAGTATGTGAAAGTGTTTGAAGATTTGGCGCGGGATGGCTTTGTGCGCGTGCGCGTGGATGGCGAAATCAAGGATTTGGGCGAACCCATTGCGCTGGATAAAAAGAAAAAGCATACCATCGAGGTGGTGGTTGACCGGTTGGTGGTGCGCGATGGCGTGCGCGGCCGGCTGAGCAGTTCGCTGGAAACGGCGCTTGGGCTGTCCGGCGGGCTGGTCATTGTAACCGGCGGGCCGGAAGGCGATCAGCTGTTTAGCCAGAATTATGCCTGCCCGGCTTGCGGTATTTCCATGGAGGAGCCTCAGCCCCGCCTGTTTTCCTTTAACAGCCCATTCGGCGCTTGCCCGCACTGTACAGGTTTGGGCAAGCTGATGACGGTGGATCCCGATGTGGTTTTGCCGGACAGAAGCAAGTCCCTGGCGCAGGGCGCCGTTCATGCCTCCGGCTGGAGTAATGTCGGGGAAGGAATGGCAGCCATGTATTTTAAAGCTTTGGGCAAGCTGTATGGCTTTGATCTGGATACGCCCATCGAACAGATGAGCGAGGATGCCGTGCATGCTCTGCTATATGGCACCAAGGGCCAAAAGCTGACCATGCAGTATGAACGCGAATATGGCAGCGGCAGCTTTTCGGCTGCTTTCGAGGGCATTATTCCCAACCTGGAGCGCCGCTACCGCGAAACCACCTCCGATGGGGTGAAACAGGAAATTGAAGCCTACATGTCCCCGGTTGTTTGCCCGGTGTGCGGCGGCAGGCGCCTTAAGCCGGAGGCGCTGGCGGTGACGGTTGGGGATATGGATATCGCTACGCTGTCCAGCCTTCCGATTGCTCAGGCAAGAAATGCATTGCGTGGGCTGGAGCTGGATGAGCGGCGTGCCCAGATCGCCGAGCAGATTTTAAAGGAAATCGATGCGCGCATGGGCTTTTTGATCGATGTGGGCCTTGGTTATCTGACGCTGGCGCGGGAAGCGGGAAGCTTATCCGGCGGGGAGGCGCAGCGCATTCGCCTGGCCACGCAGATCGGCTCCGCGCTGGTGGGCGTGCTGTATATTCTGGATGAACCCAGCATTGGCCTGCATCAACGCGACAACGGGCGCCTGCTTAAGACGCTGGGGAATCTGCGCGATTTGGGCAATACCGTGGTGGTGGTGGAGCATGATGAGGAAACCATGTATGCCGCCGATCATATCGTCGATGTCGGCCCGGGGGCGGGGATCCATGGCGGGCACATTGTGGCCCAGGGCACGGTGGAACAAATCAAGGCCTGCCCGGAATCCGTTACCGGGCAATACCTGTCCGGCGCCAGGTCGATCCCGGTGCCGGATAAACGCCGGCCCTGCGATGGGCGGTATATCCGCGTAATCGGGGCGACGGAGCATAATTTAAAAAATATCGATGTTTCCTTTCCGGTGGGCCTGCTGACTTGTGTGACCGGCGTATCGGGAAGCGGAAAATCCACGCTGGTTAACCATATTCTGCTTAAATCGCTGGCGCATCAGCTTAACCGGGCTGCGACCAAACCAGGAAAACATACTGCCATCGAAGGGGTAGAATACCTGGATAAGGTTATCGATATCGATCAATCGCCCATCGGCCGGACGCCACGCAGCAATCCGGCTACCTATACCGGCGTGTTTAATCTGATACGGGATGTATTTGCCGCTACGCCCGATGCCAAGGTGCGCGGCTATAACAGCGGCAGGTTTTCTTTTAATATAAAAGGCGGGCGCTGCGAAAGCTGCAAGGGCGACGGCATTTTATGCATCGAAATGCATTTTTTGCCCGATGTTTATGTGCCCTGCGAGGTGTGCGGCGGCAAGCGGTATAACCATGAAACGCTGCAGGTAAAATACAAGGGGAAAACCATTGCCGATGTGCTGGATATGCGGGTGGAGGAAGCACGCGATTTCTTTGCCAGCATCCCCCGTATCAAAACGATGCTGGATACGTTGTGCGATGTCGGGCTTGGGTACATTCAGCTGGGCCAGCCCTCGACGACGCTGTCCGGCGGCGAGGCGCAGCGCGTCAAGCTGGCGACGGAGCTGGCCCGGCGCAGCACGGGGCGCACCCTGTATATTTTGGATGAACCCACCACCGGCCTGCACATGGCCGATGTACATAAGCTTGTGGGCATTTTGCAGCGCTTATGCGAAGGCGGCAATACGGTTGTTGTTATCGAGCATAACCTGGATATCATCAAAGGGGCGGATTATATCATCGATCTGGGGCCAGAGGGCGGCGACGGCGGCGGGATGGTTGTGGCCTGCGGCACGCCCGAGCAGGTGGCGGATAATCCGGCCAGCTTTACCGGCCAGTATTTGAAACCCATTTTATCCCAGCAGCGTAAAAAATGAATGTTTGCCCTCCGGCCTGCCGATAATAGGGAAAAAGGTTGGAGGGAGCACTGCATATGTACATGGATGGCTGGTTGTTGTCCGCCGCACTGATTCTGGTTTTGTTTGGATGTTTGGATGGCGTGCTGCGCTATTTATCGATCAGAAAAGGCGCTGCCATCGTAGGGCTTGCGGTGTTGGTGCTTGTCCATCTTTTTGCGGGCGATTTTGCCTTTGGCCAGCCCGTGATGCTTGCCCTGGTTGGCGCATGCATCATTTGGCTGGGCTATGTGGGCAGCAGCAAAAAACGCCTGGGTTTTGTAGCGGCTTTTGGTTTATCAACGGCCGCTGTGGTTTTGCTTCGTGTAGTGATCCCGTTGGAAAGCGGCCAGCTGCCCTTTGCCGACAGCTGGCTGTGGGCCTGGCCTGCAGCGGCGTGCGCCATGGTTGCTACCCTTCAGCCCGATGCCGCCCTTTTTGGCGGCTTGTCAGCCATGGCGGCGCAATCTTTGGTTTACAGCCTTGTCAGCGGCTGGCTGGGGCGCTTTGAACCTGTTTATATTACGGGGGCTATCCCGTTTCTGGCGGCCATGGCGGTGTTGCAAATCCTTGTGCAGGGCATGATGGCGGTCATTCGTCTGCCGCTTGCCCCGGGGAACATGGATCAATAAATCGTTCATGTGATATGCATACCGGCCCAATACGGTTCATAGCGTTTGGTAGGAGGGGATACAAATGCCAGCCGAACGCCATCGTATGAGGATTTACAACAGCCGGCCGATTGCCCATAGAAGATATACCCATGCCTCTGCCCAGCGCAGAAGGCGCCCTGCCGCCTCCTCCGATAGGGGAAGGGGGCTTATTCCTATTATCCTGCTGATTGCGGTGGCTTATTTTGCAACTGCCGGATGGACGGGGCGCATGGTGGCGGAAAAAATTATTGCGCCCGCTATGAAAGCTTTTTCGGTTAAGCATACGCCGGAGGCTTCCCCCGGCCCGGCGGCTTCCCCTGATAATACACCGGGCAATGTGGTGGGCCAGCAGGTATCGCTTGCACCTTTTACGCTATATGCCGTGCAGGCCGGCGTATTTCAAAATGCCGTCAATGCCGATGCCATGGCTGCATCCGTGGCGCAGCAGGGCGGAGCGGGTACCGTTATCCGGGATTCCGATGGCTACCATGTTGTCATCGCAGCCTACGCCACGGATGGGGATGCGGCGACGGTCATTAACCAGTTAAAAAACGAGGGTACTGCAGCCACGCATTTTCCCTTGCAGCTGGAGGAAGTTACCATCAGCTTGACAGGCTCGCAAACGCAGGCAAAGGCCATGGAAGAAACGCTTGGCGTATGGCGGTCTGTTTGCCTGGAACTGGGCAATGTTGCCTCTGTACAGGCGGCCGGGGGCAATGTGCTGCCTGCCAAGGCCGATGAATTTGCCGGTAAGCTGCGCGAAGCCGCCTCCGGATTGGCGGCCGCTGATGGCGACGGCTTAAAAGCCAAGGCGGTGGAGTGGGCTTCCCGGCTGGAGGCGGTGGCTGTCATGTCCGGTTCGGGCGCCATTCAATCCGCGCGCAAGGTACAGGTGGATATGGCGTGGGATTTGATTGAGTGGGTGGGCAAACTAAAACGTTAAATGGTGCCGCCATCACAAAAGGGAATTCAGGATAGAACAATATGGTTATCGATGGATATGGTATAATGGGATATCCTGCGTAGCATATCGTTTTTAGCCATTTATCATACAAAAGCTTGCTGGCTGTGCGCCCTGGTTGGTGAGAAAATATCTAAATTTCCGTTGATAAATGCGGAACGGAACCGATAAACAGGAATTTTTATTCGCCTTTTAAAAAGGCGATATGCCGGCCGGCTCCAATCGTGTCATGGGTTGCTGTGTACGATGGAGATGCCGGATACCACCTGCGTGTCGGGGGCGAAGCAAGATCATGCAGGCGATGAGCGGGAGGAATACTGCGATGAGGATGGATGAACTGGCCCAGCTGCTGGAGGGTCGTGTTGCTTGCCCGGGAGCAAGAGAAATCACCGGCGGCATCGTGGGGGATTTGTTATCCCATATCATGGCGCACGGACAAAGTGGGCAGGCATGGGTGACGGTGCAGAAGCACATCAATGTCATCGCTATCGCCGTATTGCATGATATGGCGGCTATTGTGCTGCCGGAAGGCCTTTTGCCTGAACCTGAAGCTTTGGAAAAGGCAAAAGCAGAGGGAGTAGGCATCATCTTGTCGCCGCTGCCGGCGTTTGTATGCTGCGGCCGCCTGTATCGTGCATTCGATAACCGGGAACATAGGGGCGCATAAGCTAAGCAAGGAAGGCGCAACCTTGAGAAGAAAATGCATGGCGCAACCTTTATCCGATTTTTGCTGATGACGGATATGAAGTGCTGAAGGAAAAGGGATACGCTGGGCAGGCGAGTATAAAAGCACGTTTCTTCGTGCTTAAAGGAATTTTATCCCCATATAATACATGCGGATTTACATCCATCTTTTATTTTACACCCGAACGCAAGCCATTGGCATCCAAATCCTCCACAACAAACTTTTTATTTTTATAGTCGGTTACATGCAGCGGTTTTACAATTTTAATGCCTTTTGCAAGCAGCTGTTTTTCAAGGAATTTCTGGTTATCCGCATACAGATACTCGCCGCATAAAGGGTATCGGAATCATGACCTTGATTTTATCATCTATACCCCAAAATGCTGCCCGGCCAAGTTCAAAAATTTGGGCGTTCCCTTGTGTATTCAGATAAACAGCATGGCTTGATACGCGGATTATGCGAAGAAAATGCCATGTTGGCTTAAAAAACATGCAAATTTGGTAAAAAATAACGCGCGATATGCGTGCTATACCTAGAAAAATTGCTGAAATATGCTATAATGACATGGTTACTCTCGCGGAAAGAGCTGGCGGGGGGGATTCCTTTCGCCAATCGGATCGAACAAGGAGGATGACGAGATGCAAAAAAACAGCGCGTTCTCGGCAGAGCAGTATGATAAGCTGCATCAGGTAATCGCCGAGTACCGCGACATGCCTGGCCCGCTGATGCCTGTCATGCAGAAGGCACAGGAAATCTTCGGGTATCTGCCCATTGAGGTGCAAAACGAAATTGCCGATGGACTTGGCATCCCGATGACAGATGTTTATGGCGTAGCGACTTTTTATTCCCAGTTTACGCTGGAGCCCCGCGGCCAGCATACCATCGGTATTTGCATGGGTACAGCCTGCTATGTTAAGAATGCTGCACTGGTATTGGAAGCTTTGAAAAAGAACCTGGGCGTTGAAGTGGGCAAGACAACAGAGGATGGCCTGTTTACGCTGGATGCTACGCGTTGCTTAGGTTGCTGTGGTTTAGCGCCCGTCATCACCATCGATGAAACCGTTTATGGGCGTATGACGCCGGACGAAGTTCCCGGTATTCTGGCCAAGTACAAGGCATAAACCCGTGCGCGAGATCTCCCTGCACATCCTGGATATTGCACAAAATTCCGTTGCGGCGGGAGCAAAACAAATCGATATCCAGGTGGCCGCAGATACGGCAGCCGATGCGCTGCACATCCGCATAAGCGACGATGGCTGCGGGATGGATGAAACCAAGGTAAAGCGGGTTGTCAGCCCTTTTACCACCGCCCGCAAGACGCGCTGCGTTGGAATGGGGTTGCCCCTTCTGAAGATGCGCGCCGATCAATCCGGGGGAGGGCTGAGCATTTCTTCCCGGGTGGGTGTGGGTACAGTGGTTGAGGCCACCTTTGGCTTAAATCACATTGACCGTGCGCCGATGGGCGATTTGCCGGGGACTATGGTGGCGCTTGTTGCGGGAAATCCGGGCATCCGGTGGTTGCTGTCGGCAACCTGTGATGGGCGGACATTTTCCTGTGATACGGATGAAATCAAAGCGGTGTTGGGAGACAATGTGGCGCTGAATGTGCCCAAGGTATTGGATTGGCTTCAGGATTACCTGAAACAGGGACTACAAACCATCTATGGAGGTGTACGGATATGAAAACACTGGCGGATTTGCAGGCCATCCGGGAGAGCAAACTGCAGGAATTGCACAACCGGCGCGAGCATGATGGACCGCGCGTGGTTGTCGGTATGGCAACATGCGGCATCGCGGCCGGGGCACGCCCCGTGCTGCAGGCGTTTATGTCCGAAATTGCCAAGAGCGATTTGAAGGATGTTATGATCCAGCAGATGGGCTGCATCGGCATGTGCCGCTTGGAACCCATTGTAGAGATTTTCCGCGGCAGCGAGGATAAGGTGACCTATGTGCACATGACGCCGGACAAGGTGGCCCGCGTGGTTTCCGAGCATCTGGTCAACGGCCGCCCCGTGATGGAATATACCATCGGCGCGGCAGAGCAGCACTAAGGAACAAGTGAGGTAGGAGGAATCCAACATGAATCTGTTTCGCAGCCAGGTGCTGATTTGCGGCGGTACCGGATGTACCTCGTCCGATTCGCCGAAATTGGCGGCGCGTTTTGAAACCCTGCTGGCCGAAAAAGGGCTGGACAAGGAAGTGAAAATTGTCCGCACGGGCTGCTTCGGCCTTTGCGAGGCCGGCCCGGTGGTTATTGTTTACCCCGAGGGTGCCTTTTATTCCCGCGTTAAGCTGGAAGATGTTGATGAAATCGTCGAAGAGCATCTTGTCAAGGGGCGCATCGTACGCCACCTGCTGTATCATGACAGCGTAGATGAGCAGACGCAGAGCATTAAGGCGCTGGATGATACGCGCTTTTACCGCAAGCAAAAGCGTGTTGCCCTGCGCAACTGCGGTGTTATCGATCCTGAAAACATCGATGATTACATTGCCACCGATGGTTACATGGCCCTGGCCAAGGTGTTGACCGAATGGCAGCCCCAGGATGTTATCGATTGCCTGAAGGCCTCCGGCCTGCGTGGACGCGGCGGCGCGGGCTTCCCCACGGGCAATAAGTGGGCCTTTGCCGTTGGCAGCAAGAGCGATAAAAAATACGTGCTGTGCAACGCCGACGAGGGCGACCCGGGTGCATTTATGGACCGTTCGGTTCTGGAAGGCGATCCGCATGCGGTGTTGGAGGCTATGGCCATTGCCGGCTATACCATCGGTTCGGACCAGGGCTACATTTATGTGCGTGCCGAGTATCCCATCGCGGTTAAGCGCCTGACCATCGCCATCGGCCAGGCCCGCGCATATGGCTTGCTGGGCAAGAACATATTGGGCACGGGCTTTAACTTTGATATCGAGCTGCGCCTGGGCGCCGGTGCGTTTGTCTGCGGCGAGGAAACGGCGCTGATGACCTCCATCGAAGGCAACCGCGGCGAACCCCGTCCGCGTCCGCCGTTCCCGGCGGTCAAGGGCCTGTTTGGCAAGCCCTCCATTTTGAACAATGTGGAAACCTATGCCAACATCCCCCAGATTATCCTCAAAGGCGCCGATTGGTTTGCCTCCATGGGTACGGAAAAGAGCAAGGGCACCAAGGTGTTTGCTCTGGGCGGCAAGATCAACAACACCGGTTTGGTGGAAGTTGAAATGGGTACCACGCTGCGCGAGATCGTCGAGGATATCGGCGGCGGCTGCCCCAACGGCAAAAAGTTTAAGGCAGCACAGACGGGCGGCCCTTCCGGCGGCTGCATCCCGGCTTCCATGCTGGATATTAAGATCGATTACGATAACCTTATCGCGGCAGGCTCCATGATGGGATCGGGCGGCCTTATCGTTATGGATGAGGATAACTGCATGGTGGATATTGCCCGTTTCTTCCTGGAGTTCACGGTGGATGAATCCTGCGGCAAGTGCACGCCGTGCCGTGTCGGTACGCGCCGCATGCTGGAGATTTTGCAGCGCATCACCGAGGGCAAGGGCGAGGAAGGCGATATTGAACGCCTGGAAACGCTGGCCAAGACCATCCAGGCTTCCGCTCTGTGCGGCCTGGGCCAGACGGCGCCCAACCCGGTTCTGTCCACGCTGCGTTATTTCCGCGATGAGTACGAGGTGCATATCAAGGAAAAGCGCTGCCCGGCTGGCCAGTGCAAAAAGCTTTTGCGCTACACCATCGTTGCCGATAAGTGCAAGGGCTGCGGTCTGTGCGCGAGAAACTGCCCGGTTAAGTGCATTTCCGGCGAAGTGCGCAAGCCCTTTGTCATCGATTCGTCCAAGTGCATCAAGTGCGGCGCCTGTATGGATAACTGCCGCTTTGGCGCCATCGAACGCAAGTAAAGGAGCGTGAGAAACATGCAAGAGATGATTACGCTAACCATCGATGGCGTAAAGGTTACGGTTCCCAAGGGTTCTACCGTTCTGGAGGCTGCCCGGGCTGCCAAAATCCGCATCCCGACGCTGTGCTACATGAAGGACCTGAATGAGATCGGCGCTTGCCGCCTGTGCGTGGTGGATACCGGCGCGCGCTCGCTGCAGGCTTCCTGCGTGCTGCCCGCTACCGATGGCATGGTGGTTAAAACCAACACCCCGGCGGTACGCGAGGCCCGCAAGGCCAACCTGGAGATGCTGCTGTCCAACCATAACCGCGAGTGCACCACCTGCGTGCGCAACGGTACCTGCGAGCTTCAGGCGTTGACCGATGAGCTGGGTGTGCGCGATGTCCGCTTTGAAGGCAAGCGCAACGAATACACGGTGGATCAATCCTCGCCTTCCATCGAGCGCGATCCTTCCAAGTGCATCCTGTGCCGCCGCTGCGTAGCGGTGTGCCGCAAGGTGCAGAATGTGGGCGTGCTGGGCGCCACCAACCGCGGCTTTGATACCATTATCAGCCCGGCCTTTGGCAATCCCATTGCAAACGTGCCCTGCATCAACTGCGGCCAGTGCGTTGTCAACTGCCCGACGGGCGCCCTTCGCGAGAAGGACGATACCCAGAAGGTATGGGACGCCCTCAACGATCCGGAACTGCATGTGGTGGTACAGCCCGCGCCGGCTGTGCGCGTAGGCATTGGTGAGGCCTTTGGTATGCCCATGGGCAGCCGCGTTACCGGCAAGCTGTCCAATGCGCTGCATCGCCTGGGCTTTGATAAAGTATTTGATACCGATTTCGGCGCGGATCTGACCATCATGGAGGAAGCGAACGAGCTGATCGAGCGCATCCAAAATGGCGGTAAGCTGCCGATGTTTACTTCCTGCAGCCCGGGCTGGATTAAGTTCTGCGAAACCTACCATCCGGAGATGCTGGAGAACCTGTCTTCCTGCAAGTCCCCACACGAGATGGTCGGCGCCATGATCAAAACGTATTATGCCGAGAAAAACGGCATCGATCCCAAGAAGATCGTCGTGGTGTCCGTCATGCCGTGTACGGCCAAAAAGTTTGAGGCCAAGCGCCCCGAACTTGGCCATGACGGCCTTGCCGATGTCGATATCGTCATCACCACGCGCGAGTTGGCCCGTATGATTAAGGCTGCCCGCATTGATTTTGCGGAGCTGGATGACCAGCCCTTCGATGATTTCTTTGGCGATTCGACGGGCGCGGGCGTCATCTTTGGCGCGACGGGCGGCGTTATGGAAGCGGCGCTGCGTACAGCGTATAAGATGATTACGGGCAAGGAGCTGGAAAACCTGGATATTATCCCGGTGCGTGGTATCGAAGGCGTCAAGGAAGCGACGGTGGATGTTAACGGCCTAGAGGTTAAGGTGGCGGTGGCCAGCTCTACGGGTGCGGCTTCCCAGCTGATCCGCGATATTCAGGAGGGCAAGCGCAGCTACCACTTTGTCGAGGTTATGGCCTGCCCCGGTGGTTGCGTAAACGGCGGCGGCCAGCCCATTGTTTCGGCTGAAATGCGCGAAAAGCGGGATCCCCGCCTCATCCGCGGCGAAGCCGTTTATGCGGAGGATCGCGAGATGCCCCTGCGCCGCAGCCATGAGAACCCCTCCATCATCCGCCTGTACGAGGAATACCTTGGCAAGCCGGGTGCCGAGAAGGCCCATCATCTGCTGCATACGCATTACGCGCCGCGTAAAAAGTACATTTAAGGATGTTGGCCTGAACACTGCCGGAAAGCCGGAGTGCGTTACAAAAAGCACAGCCTGGGAAAAGATTTTTCCCGGGCTGTGTTTTGCTTTTGGCCTGCCGTTGGTGGTGGGGAGATAGCGGAAAAATAACGGCTTATACCCAAAGATGATTTCACCAATAGATTGAGGCTGGAAAAATATATCGTAATGAGCGGCCGGGGTTATTTGCCATATCGGAAGGGGCTGTATCTTGCACCCGCCGGGCACGGAGCCGGGGTAGCTGTATCGCAAGCTTGCGATGCGGGGGATACAGGGTATGCACCGATATGTGTGATGGGCGGCGGCTTGCGGGAAATATCGCTACAGCGCTGTTGATGGCAATGCCTGGCGTCAAGCGAGGGGCAAACACAGCCTGCTTGGGGACGCCATTGTTTGCTATATACAAAATATGGTATAATAAGGCGTTAGCAAAGCAAGAAGGGTAGTGAAAACAGATATGGGGGAGTATAAGGCCAGCGATATCCAGGTGTTGGAAGGCTTGGAGGCCGTGCGCAGGCGCCCCGGTATGTACATCGGTTCAACGGATGCCAGGGGGCTTCACCATATTTTGTGGGAGATTGTCGATAATGCGGTAGACGAAGCCGCAAACGGTTATGCTACCCAAATTCTGGTTACGCTGCACGCCGATGGTTCGGCCTCGGTAGAGGATAACGGCCGCGGGATTCCCACGGGCATTCATCCCCAGCTGGGGGTATCCGGTGTGGAGGTTGTCTATACCCAACTGCATGCAGGGGCCAAGTTTGATAACCGGCAATATGGTTATTCGGGCGGCTTGCACGGGGTGGGGGCTTCGGTGGTCAATGCGCTAAGCGAGTGGCTGGTGTGCGAAGTCGGCCGGGACGGCAGGCTGTGGCGCCAGGAGTTCCGCACCCTTATCGATGAAAAAACGGGGAAAGTGCTGGCGGGGCATCCCATGGGCCCGCTGGAGGATATCGGCCCCACACGGCGCAAGGGCACCCGCACCACGTTTATGCCCGATGCCACCGTGTTTGAGGAAGCTTCTTTCAGCTTTGATAAAGTGGAACGCCATCTGCGCGAGGTTGGTTTCCTCAATGCAGGCGTGCGCATCGTCCTGACCGATGAGCGCGTAAAAGAGGATGGGAAGCCCAAAAAACGCGAATTTTTATATGCGGGTGGCTTATCGGATTTTGTATCGTATTTAAATGAGGGCAAAAACCCGCTGCATCCTGTTCCCATCACCTTGGAAGGGGAAAAGGATGGCATCAGCGTATCCTGTGCCATTCAGTATACCGATGGTTATACCGAAAGCCTGTATTCCTATGTTAATAATATCCCCACGGCGGAGGGGGGCACGCATGAAACCGGCTTTAAGGCGGCGTTGACGCGTGTGTTTAACGACTATGCAAGGCAGGTTGGTATCCTGAAAGAAAAAGATGCCAATCTGTCCGGCGAAGACTTTCGCGAAGGCATTACGGTGGTGCTGGCGCTGAAGATGCACAGCGTGCAGTTTGAGGGGCAGACCAAGACCAAGCTTGGCAACAGCGAAGCGCGCCCGGCGGTAGAGGCGGTCATTGCCGAAAAACTGCAGCTCTGGCTGGAGGATATTAAAAATTCCCTGGTGGCCGCGGCCATTTTGGAAAAAGCGGCGCAATCCGCCCGCGTGCGGGAGGCTGCGCGCCGCGCCAAGGAAACAGCCCGCCGCCGCAGCAGCATCGAAGGGGCGCAGCTGGTGGGCAAACTGGCTGCATCCACCGGCAAAAAGCCGGAATTGAATGAGCTTTTTATCGTTGAGGGCGATTCGGCCGGCGGCACCGCCAAACAGGCGCGAAAGCGGCAGTTCCAGGCCATCATGCCCCTTCGCGGAAAGCCCCTTAATGCGGAGAAAAAGCGGCTGGACGAGGTACTTGAAAACCAGGAGTTTCGCACCATTATCGCGGCGTTGGGCTGCGGCATCGATGAGGATTTTTCCATAGATGCCTTGAAATACCATAAGATTATTATCCTTTCCGATGCCGATCAGGATGGCGCCCATATCCGTTCCATTTTGCTGACCTTTTTCTTCCGCTATATGAAGGACTTGATAACGGCGGGGCATGTGTATATCGGCCAGCCGCCGCTGTATAAGGTATCCCGCGGCAAAGTGGTGCGCTATTGCTATGACGATAAGGAACTGGCCATCGCCACCAAAGAGATAGGCCGCGGGTATGCCCTCCAGCGCTA
>JAQXFY010000093.1 GCA_029006015.1 bacterium | reverse complement strand
ATAACGGTGCCGCCGCTGGCGTGCGCGCTGCGGGCTGCATCCATTACCTCGTCAACATAGCCCCTGTTGCTGATCGCCACAATAACCTCGTAGTTGGATTTTTTTTCTTCCACGGTTTGCTCACACTCCTTAACGGGTTGGGATGATGTCAGATACTGCAGGGAGATGGCGCCCCCGATGCTTCCCAGGGGCGTGGTAAAAGCGATGCCGTTGCCGGGAATATCCAGGCGCATGCCGTGCATTAACCCGCGCAGCAGCACCCTGGATTTATCCTGCGTGGTCACCAGGTAGACGATCTGTTTATCGGTTTCGCCCAGGCCCAGGTAGCTTAACAGCTCGTTACTGGCTGTGCCATGGCCAAGCGCGGTCAGCGTTACATCCACCCCCTGCTGCTCGCAAAAGGCCTGTACGTGTTTGGCCATGCTTCGGTTTACGATGATTGTCATCAACACATAGGATGGCATATTACCCCTCGCCTCCCAGCTCGATAATCTCGGTATCCAGTTCCACGGCCCGGCGCGCCCTGGCAGCATTGCGTTTGCGCTTGATTTGATACATCAGGCCGAGCAGCTGGATGGTAATCAGCGGCGTCATCGCCACCATGGCGACAATGCCGAAAGCATCGGTTATGATGTTGCCCCCCAGCGCGGCGCTGGCGCCCATGGCAAAGGGCAGCAGGAAGGTAGCCGTCATGGGGCCGGAAGCCACACCGCCGGAGTCAAAGGCGATGGAGGTAAACATGCTGGGCACAAAAAAGGTTAAAATAAGCGCCAGGGCATAGCCCGGAATCAACATATAAAAGATGGAAATGCCCGTCAGCACGCGGATCATGGCCAGCCCCAACGACAGGGCAACGCCAATGGATAAGCTAACGCCCATCGCCCGGGGGGAAATGGCGCCGTCGGTCATTTCCTCCACTTGCTTGTTTAAAACGTGTACCGCGGGCTCCGCCTGCACAATAAAGTAGCCGATAACCATGCCGATGGGAATGATGATCCACGCATAGGGAAGCGAGGCGATAACCTGCCCCAGGTAGTTGCCCGCCGGCATAAAGCCGACGTTGACCCCTGTTAAAAACAGCACCAACCCCAGGAAGGTGTACAGAATACCAACGCCAATTTTAATCAGCTGCCGGCCCGACAGGTGCAGGGAGATCACCTGGAACAATCCAAAGAAAATCACGATGGGCGCCAGCGATAGGCAAACATCCCGAATGTAGGTGGGGAAGGCCTGCGTAAATTGGTCCCACAGCTGCGCGGAATCCTGGATATCCGGGATCTCAATGGGGGTAAATACGTTTTCGGCCGGGCGGAAAACAAGCGCCAGCAGCAAAACCGCCAAAATAGGGCCGATGGAGCACAGCGCTACCAGGCCGAAACTGTCCCCATGGCCCTTTTCATTGTTCCGGATGGAGGCAACGCCAACGCCCAGCGCCATGATAAAGGGAACCGTCATGGGGCCGGTGGTCACGCCGCCGGAATCAAAGGCCACGGCTAAAAATTCCCGGGGAACCAGGAAGGACAGGATAAACACAAGCATATAAAAGCCGATCAGCAGGTATTTCAGCTTGATCTTAAACAGAATGCGGAGCAGGGCGATCACCAGGAAAATGCCCACGCCGATGGCAACAGCCATAATCAGCGTCATATTGGAGATGGAAGGGATCTGGCTGGCCAGCACCTGCAAATCGGGTTCCGATACCGTTACCATGATGCCGATCAAAAGCCCGCCCAGGATGATCCATAGCAGGCTTTTTTGGCGCGTCATGTGCGCGCCGACGCGCTCGCCCATCGGCGTCATGGCGGTTTCTGCGCCCAGCGTAAAAAGGCCCATCCCCACAATCAGCAAAATAGCCCCGATTATAAACGAGAGCAGTGTGCTGGTGGGGATAGGGGCAATGGTAAAAGAAAGAAATAGCACAATGGCGGTGATGGGAAGAACCGATAATAACGATTCCTTTACCTTGGCCACAAAAAATTTGTTGCTTGCATGCACGCTGCTCATCATCCCTTTCAATTATTGTTTTTCGGCTGTACAGGCGCTAAAAATCGCTGTAACCGATGGGGCGCTTGTTATCCATGGCCTGGAAGGTGCGCCGCGCATAATCGGCGCTAAGGTCGCAAATCAGGTTAAACAGCTTTTCGCCTTTTTCGGCCGTGGCAAAGCTGGGCTGCCCCCATACGCCCATTGGGCTGTAATGCCAGATGGAGGCGTAGTTCAGCCCATCCCGCGCTGCATCGGGCACAAAATCCACGGCGCGCTCCATGTGCACCAGGTGCGGGGCGATGTGCAGCAGCAGGGAGGTTTCCTCCTCCCCGGAGTGCTGATCGACGGGGGTATCCAATATGCCGGCGGCATGCACCTGGTCGCTAAACTGGCCGATATCGATGCGGCATACCTTTACCTTGTTATGATATTGCGCATTAAGGCAGCGGATGATGGGTTGGATGGAAAAAATACCGCCGTGGGCCAGGAAAATAATGATTTTGCTAAAACCCTGTTCTGCCAGGCTGGCCACGATATCCTCCGCTACATGGGCCAGCGTATCCGGGGACATCCATACACTGCCTTTTTTGCCCATATGCTCCCGGCAGTTGGAGATGGGCAGCGCGGGCAGCAGGTAAGCATCCAGCCGTTCGGCCAAGCCGCGTCCAAAAGCCTGGGCCAGCAGGTAATCGGTGCATACCGGCAGATGCGCGCTGTGCTGCTCCACCGAACCGATGGATAAAATGGCGGTATCGTAATCCTTTTTTTCCAGATCAAAGATGGTCATTTCGTAAGGTTGCATGGCGATGCCTCCTCCATCATGCGGCGGGCCTGCTGCGGCCCGGCGGTATAAATATCTCCGCCGGCGGTATCGATGGCGACAATGGCGGGAAAATCCTTAAGCTCCAGTTGCCACAAGGCTTCGGTGCCCAGTGGATCAAATGCCGCCAGGCGGCTGGATACGACGCAGCTTGCCAGCAGCGCGCCGGCGCCGCCGGGGGCCGCCAGATAGACGGCGCCAAAGCTGCGCAGGGCCTGGGCAACGTACGGGGCGCGCGGCCCCTTGCCGATCAGCACACGCACACCCATTTTGAGTATATCGGGCGTGGTTTCATCCATGCGGCCGGCGGTTGTCGGCCCGCAGGAGCCGATGGGCCGCCCTTCGGGCGCGGGGCAGGGCCCACAGTAATACAGGGCGGCGCCGTGTAAATCTACGCAGGGATGCACCCCTGCGCGATGCATAGCCCTCAGGTGCAGGTGCGCGGCATCCCGCGCGGTATATACGGTTCCCGATAAAAGCAGGCTTTGCCCGGCGCGCAGGCACGCCAGCTGCTCCTGCGTGGCCGGCAGGGAAAGCGGCAGGGGGGAAGTCATAGCGTCACCTCCGCATGGCGGGATACATGGCACTGGATGGCAACAGCCACCGGCAGGCAGGCAATGTGCGTGGGCGCGGATAGCGCATGCACGGCCAGCGCCGTTGTCATGCCGCCCAGCCCTTGTGCGCCGATGCCCAAGGCGTTGATTTCCTTAAGCACGGCCTTTTCCAGTTCATCCAGCGCGCCATCCGGGTTGGGGGTACCCAGGGTGCGCAGCAACGCCCGCTTGGCCAGCAGCGCACAGGTTTCCATGTTGCCGCCGATGCCCAGCCCCACCACGATGGGCGGGCAAGGGGAGCCGCCCGCAAGGCGCACGGTTTCCACTGCAAATTTGCGCACACCGGCCAGCCCCGCTGCGGGCTCCAGCATGGCCAGACGGCCCTTGTTTTCGCTGCCGGCGCCTTTGGGGGCTACCACCATGCGCAGGCTTTCGCCCTCCACCAGGC
This sequence comes from bacterium, assembly GCA_029006015.1. Lineage (GTDB taxonomy): Bacteria > Bacillota > Clostridia > Christensenellales > SUG1161 > SUG1161. Next base: position 18,991 of record JAQXFY010000093.1, on the reverse strand, counting down.
GGATATGGATGGGAACAGGGGTGTTGGTGCGGGTGTTTTGCCCGGTGATGGGATCGCGCACGGAAGCGCGCAAGCACCCTTCCCGTGTGGCGCGGGCGATGCCGGATTGAATGGCATTGGTCATCAGCCCGCCTTCAATATGAACCCCTTGCCCTAAATCAACAAATACCACCGCAAGCCCGGTATCCTGGCAGAGGGGCAGCCCGGTTTGCCCGGCGATGCGTGCGTTTTCCAGCGCGGTATCCAGCGCGCCCTGCGCTGCGGGCATGCATTCCGATGCACGGGCACAGGCCAGCGCATCCAATACATCCTGGCCAAGGTGAACCGAGGCATGCCGGTAAAGCTGATAGGCAGCCTGCTCGATTTGTTGTGTATAAAGGGTACGCAAACCAATTCCCCCTGAAAAAAACGGCTGCCGGCACTTGCCGCCAGCCCATGGTTATAACCCAAACGCCCCGGCCCGCGGCGCGTACAGGTGGCTCCGCGGCGCACACGGGGATCCGCTTACTGCTGCTTCCTTCCGCACCTGCCCGGGGTCAGGGGCCCGTATCGCGCGGTACCTGTACGCGCCGCCGACCGGGGCGCTTATCCTTATTATAACGGAAATGAGGGGGAAAGTAAACCTAATGCTTGGCCTGGAAACGCTGAACCGCCTCGCGCGAGCCGATGGCCATCAAAAGATCGCCGCTTTGCAGCACCTCGTCGGCGCCGGGGGCGGGCACCATGCTGTCGCCGCGGCGGACGGCCACAATGGTCAGCTGGCTTTTGGCACGCAGGTTAATATCGCGCAGCGTTTTACCCTGCCATTCCTGCGGCAGAAGAAACTCGATCAAGTGGATATCGGGCGTCAGCTCGAAAAAATCCGTAATGGTAAACGAGCCGATCATGTGCGCCAGGCGGATGCCCATGTCCCGCTCCGGAAAGACAACGCGGTCGACCCCGATTTTGTTTAAGATCAGCGCGTGCATGTTATCCTTGGCCTTGGCAATAACCAGGGGCACGCCGGCTTCCTTTAGCTGCATGCTGATCAGCAGGCTGGCCTGCACATCCTCCCCGATGGCGACAACCGCCACATCGCAGTTGCGCAGCCCCAGGGATTTGACAACGGTTTCGTCCATGGCATCGGCCTGCACGGCATGCGTGATGTGCTCGGCCAGCGCCGCCACATGCCCGGCATCCGTATCCACGCCGATAACCTCGTGCCCAAGGCGCGTTAGCTCCAGGGCTACGCTAAGCCCAAAGCTGCCCAGGCCGATAATGGCTACTTGTTTCATGCAGCAAACACTCCTTTATTATCCGATCAAAATGCGGTCTTCCGGCAAACGGATGCTGGCGGGCTGGTTTTTAGGCGTTGCAAGCGCCAGCATAAAAGTCAGCATGCCGACACGGCCGATAAACATGGTGATAATCAGCACGGCCTTGCCAACCGGCGGTACCATCGCCGTAACCCCGCAGGACAGCCCTACCGTGCATAGCGCGGAGATGCTTTCGTATATCACCCTGCCCAGCGTTATGCTGCCGGCGGGGCAGATCAGGCACAGCAACAAGGTTACCGCCATGGTCCAGGCAATCATGGTGGAAAAAATGGCCAGCGCGCGGGCGCCTAACCCCTCTGCCAGGCGGCGGTGCATCAGGTGCACATCCCTTTGATTGCGGATAACGCTGCGCACCATGACAATCAGGGCAACCAGCGTTGTGGTTTTCAGGCCGCCGCCGGTCGAGGCGGGGGAGGCACCGATAAACATCAGCAGGCTGCTGAGCAGCTGGCTGGCGGGCGTCAGCGCGGCTTGATCGATGGTGGAAAAACCTGCGGTGCGCGTGGTGACCGATTGAAACACACAGCCAAGCATGCGCTCGGGGCAGGCTAAGCTGCCCAGTGTGGCGGGGTTGTTCCACTCCGCAATGCCGATCAACACGGCGCCCAGCACGGTCAGGCAGGCGCTTGTAATCAGCACCACAGTGGTATGCAGCGCCAGGCGCTTGCGCTGGCGCATGGATTGCAGGATATCCTGGATGACGATAAAACCAATGCCGCCCAGCACGATAAGGGCCATAATGGTCAGGCAGATCAACCAGTCCCCGCTAAAATCCATCAGCGAGCGGGCGCCGATGATATCAAACCCCGCATTGCAAAAGGCGGATACCGCATGAAATAGGCTGTAAAACAAACCGCGTTTGGGCCCGTACACCGGGATAAAACGGATGGCCAGCAGGCATGCGCCGCCCAGTTCGATGATAAAAGTCATCAAAAGCACATGGCGGGTTAAACGGATAAGGCCCTGCAGGCCATCGGCATTCAAGGCCTGCTGAAGCACCAGCCGTTCGCTGATGGATACGCGCCGGCGCAGCATGGTAAAAAACAGCACCGCCACCGTCATAAACCCCAGGCCGCCGATCTGGATCAGGCACAACAATACCACCTGGCCGAAAAAGGATAGCCGGGCGGAACAATCGATAACCGAAAGCCCGGTTACGCACACCGCCGAGGTGGAGGTAAAGCAGGCATCAAATACCGATAGCGGCTGGCCCCCTGCGCCCGAAACCGGCAGCGCCAGCAGCAGCGTTCCCAGGGCGATAACCAGCAAAAAGCCCAGCACGATTTTTTGTACAGCGGAAATCCGGGCCATTGCGGCCTTTAAGCCGGCCCGGATTTTAAAAAGGGTGTTCACGCCGTCACCTTAACTCTCTTCCTTGTTTGGGAAAACCTTTTCCAGGGGCTGAGGCTGGTGGCCATAGGGGGTGGAGGGAATGCCTGGCTGCCTCGCCGCCCAGGCCGCACCGTTTCGCAGAATCTGGCGCACCTCGCTTTGATAATAGCTGGGCAGGCTTTCGTGGCCGGGGCGGAAATAAAAAATCCGGCCTGCGCCGCGCTTCCATGTGCAGCCGCTACGAAAGACGTTGCCGCCCTGGAACCAGCTAAGCAGAATGATTTCATCCGGCGCGGGAATATCAAAGCGCTCCCCATACATTTCCTCGTGCGGCAGCACAAAGGTTTCGGGCACGCCCGCAACGATGGGGTGGGAGGGTTCCACCACCCAGATGCGCTCGCTTTCACCGATTTCCCGCCATTTTAAATCGCAGCTTGTGCCCATCAGGCGCATAAAAATTTTGCTCATGTGCCCGGAATGCAGCGGTATCAGCCCGACGCCGCGCTGGGTGATGGCCCGGTGCAGGCGCTCGACATATTCATCCTTGACCAGGTTATGGGCGGTATGGCCCCACCACAGCACCACATCCGCCCAGGCCAGCGTGGCCTCGTCCAGCCCCTGCTCGGGGCTGTCCAGCGTGGCGGTGCGCACCTCGAAGCGCTCGTCCTCCTCAAGCGCCTGGGCGATGGCGCCATGGATACCATTGGGATATAACCGGGCAACATTTGCATCACTTTTTTCGTGTACAAATTCGTTCCATACCAGGCAATGGATTTTGTTCATCGGCATAACCCCCTTACAAAATGCGTACCAGCATGTTTTTATCCTCGTCATATTCTACCTGAACGATATTTTCCTTTTCCAGGCGTTTGAGCAGATCGGAAAATTTCTTGCAGCCCAAGGTGCGCTCATCAAAATCGGGATAGGCCTCCTGCAGGGCGGCTTTGATAATGGAGGGATTGACGCGCTCAAACCCGTCTTCGCGGATGGTGGCCAGCACGTTGGAGATCAGCCCGGCAAAGTTTTCCCGTGTCAGCTTGGGCTGCTGGATTTCATCCGGCTTCAGGCGCACCAGCAAATTGTTGTTCTGGTCCATCAGGCGGATGGCGCCGGTTTTAGCCTCGATCAGGGACAGCAGTTTGCCAAAGGTAGGGGCACCAAAGCTTTTTTCGGAAAAATCCGGCCGCAGGCGAAGCAGGGTGCTTTTTAATTCGCTTGCAAAAAGCCAGCCTTCGGCATCGGCCTGCTCGGACAGGATTTGCTGGATATCATCTACCAGGCCGGAAACATCGGTCCTGGAATTATGGCTGCCTTTGCGCGTTTCGCGCACCGGGCCGCGAACGGATTCCAAAAAGATAAATTCATTGCAGGCATTAATAAAAATTTCGCTGGCACATTCGGAGCGGGAGATGCCCAGCACAAACTTTCCCATGCTTTTTAATTTGCCCACCAGCGGGGTGTAATCGCTGTCCCCACTGACGATGCAAAAGCAATCGATAAGGGGGTTGACGTAAGCGGTTTCCAGCGCGTCGATAACCAGCTGGATATCCAGTTGGTTTTTTTGCCGCCCGCCGTATTTAATGGAAGGCACAACAAAAAATGTGTTGCTCAGCAGCACGGGGTTTAAATCGCTGTACCGCTCCGTATAGCCATATACTTTTCCCAAGATGATATCGCCGCGTATTTTAACCTTTTCGATGATGTTTTGCAGCGTGGCTACCTTGCCGCCTGCATTTTCCAAATCAACAAAAACAGCGTAACGTAATTGGTTCACGAAAATGCTCCTTTGGGTTATATTTTTTCTTCAGGTAAGGTGATCGGAAAGCGAAGGCCCAGGTGCTGTTCCAGGCACTCCTTGGCATGCTCGCGGTGCGGCTCGGGCAGGGCGTACCAATCCTGCATGGGAAGAAGAAAGGCCTGACGGGATGTTGTATAAAATACCATCATGCCGCCGGCGCATTTGACGCGCCTGATGTTTGCCCATGGGGTCAGCTTTTGCTCGTCCCCCCGTACGCGGATCAGGCCTTCCTGGGCGATTTTATAGCTTTCCGTCATCCGGCGTTTTTTCAGTTCAAAGGCGTTTTTGCGCGCAACGCTTTTTATAAACAGCAGCATGACCACCGGGGCCAGCATCATCAGAATGCCGGGATACAAAACCGGGGCATCCCGGTCGATGAGCAGGTTATAGCCGATAAGCGCTAATCCGCCAATAAAAATCAGCCCAAGGCCGGGGGAAATGCGGCGCACCGTGTCGCGGCGCACAAACTTTTCCGCCTGCTCGGGCAAAATGTGCACGGGAATGATGGCTTCAACATGGCACGATGCCGGGTCGGTATCCCGAATCTGCCCGTCATCCTCTTGCTCCGATAAAATGGAAATATCCGGGGAACCCTGGCAGCAGGGCTCCCCGGTATCCTCTGTCACGGGGCAGTCGGGCATGGCTTGTGCCTGGGGTGAAACCGGCTCCAGCTCATCGGGCCGGACAGCGCTTGTCTGTTCATCCATTGCAGGGATGCCTCCTTACTTCGGTGGCCAGTTGGAGATATAGCCCGTCTGGGTGATATCGGGCAGGCGGGTGTCGTAATCGTATACCGCTGCGCAGTCAAACAGGTGCGCATAGTATTTGCTAAAATTGCGCAGCGCGAATCCGTCAAGGTTACGCCGGTCCATAAAGACGGTCTTGGGCTGCTGCACATAATAGGCATTGCTGCCGCCCACACCGCAGAACATGCGGAAACCATATTTGTAGAAAATATCGAAACGCTCATCGGAGGGATCAACGCGCTCGCCATAGGACCAGATCAGCACGTTGGTATCGCCAACGATGGAGGCAACCTCGTTTTTCCACTGCGCGCAATCGGCCTCAACGCCAGCTGCGCTCATTTTTTTGACGTGCATGTGCCCAAAGGTGTGAGAGCTAAAGGTCCAGCCCAGCTCCTTCAGGCGGTCGGCCACCACCTTGGCGGCATTGCGTTCGGCCTGGCGGACGGACAGATCCTCGTAGCCCGCGCGGAAATGGCCGATGTTGGTGGGAATGCTCAGGCGGGTATAGTACCCCAAAATGCCGTCATAGCCCGTTAAAGCAATGCTGCCGCGCGCACCCTGGAAGGAAAAATCGGGATGATCGGCCACAAACTGTTCCACCAGGGGAATGTGCTCGTCATAGGAATAAACTTCCGTACCGTCGGCCATCTTGGTGTATCCGCATACCTTGCCCTCATCATCGACAACCAGCTTGTCCACCATGCCCTTGCCGCGGTTTTTAAAGTAGTAGTTGGTATCGTCAAAGGAAAGCACCAGCGGCTTTTTGCCCTTGGGCAGCATAAGCGAGCTTTTCTTTTTTGCCGTGCCATCGGGCTGGATTTCATACAGGTAGCTGATATCCACCAGGATATAATCGTTTTTATAAAGCGATTCCAGAATGGCTTTAAACTCGTAAGGGGTAACGCAATCCTCATCCAGGCTCTTGCCGTAATCGGTGGCAAAACCCATTTTGGCAAATACCACCAGGGCATGGGTAAACAGGTGCTCCACCGGGCCGGTATAGGCCGTAAGCTCGTTTTGATAACTGTCCATGGCAGCTTTGATATCCGCCCGCTTATTGACCAACCCTTCGGCATTGGGCAGATAGGCCAGCGCCTCGTCCAGAATGGCCAGCGCGCTGCTGTAACGGCCGGCCTCGGCTTCCTTTGCAGCCTGAGCCGATACGTTGGTGACGATTTCACCCGTAAACTCATCCCAGATTTCGGCTACCTTATTGTAAGCCTGCCGGTCGACATTCATATCGATGGTGCGATACAGTTCCGCAGCCTTGAGGGATTCACCGTTTCTGCGGTATTCATCGGCCTGAGCCAGGCGCTCCCGCGTTTCTTTGTAGGGGGCCAGCATGGCGGTTTTCTGCTGGACAATGCCCTGGGCAAAATCCAGCTTGGCATAGTTATCGAAAACGGTTTGCATATCGGCATAGGGCGTCATATCCTGGATATAACGCTGGCATGCCTGTTCCAGCCCGGATTCAATGCGGGTATAAATGATATCGCCAAAGATCGAAAGCCCCGTCATGCGCAGCGCATCCGAAGAAAGCGGGCCCGATGCGGCGGCGGTGTTGAAACGGATGGCCTCGTCATTGAGGTGCTGGGTGATAAGTTCATCCGTTTTCTGGCGCACTTTGCCGCTGGGGCGCGCGGCTTTATCGGCATCCCACAGCTGTTTGGCCTGCTCGTAATTGCCCAGATCAATCTGCTGGATAACATCATTGGCTACGGATTTGGCGGAGTGGTTAAGGCTCCACATCCGGATGAAGGCCGTGGCCGCAAACACAAGTATAAAGGTAAGCAATACAGACAAAACCAGTTTGCCCGAACGCTTGGATTTGCGCCGCTTGACGGCCGGCCTCCCGGAATGGGTGTTAGGGGCATAACGAAGATCCGACATGATAAGATTCCTCCTATCCGGTAAAAGATAAATGGGCCGCCGCTATAGACTGTACTATTATACCACACTTTATGATTCCTTGCCGGGAAATGGCGGCCGGGGACAGGGCAATCCCCCGCCTTGCCGGCTGCCTTTTTCCTTGCGGCCATATGGCCCAAAGCCAGGGCCATCCCCCACAAAATATGGTATAATAGGAACAAATAGTCCGCTTGCCATCCAATCCCAGGCTATGCCGCCCGGCTGAGGGCTATGGGCATAGGCCGATATCATCCGTGTGGAGGGAATTGATATGGATCTTTTACGCTACCCGTACCCCTCGCGCCGCGCTGCGGTACTGGGCAAGCATGGCATGGTGGCATCCAGCCATCCAGCTGCCAGCGCAGCCGGGCTGTGGGCCCTGCAACAGGGGGGCAACGCCTGCGATGCGGCGGTGGCGATGGCGGCCGCGCTTGCGGTGGTCGAGCCGGGTTCCAACGGCATCGGCGGGGATGGGTTTGCCCTGATTTGGCATAACGGCCGTTTGCATGGCCTTAACGCCAGCGGGCCGGCCCCGCGCCTGGCCAATGCAGAGCAGCTGCGCAGCCAGGGGCACACCGCCATGCCGGTGTATGGATGGCCCAGCGTAACGGTGCCCGGGGCGCCTGCAGGCTGGGCGGCCATCGCACACCGTTTTGGACGGCTTGACCTACCGGTTTTGTTCCGCCCCGCCATCGATTTGGCCCGGGATGGTTTTGCGGTATATACCGCCGCGTCAACCTGGGCGGAAGCGGGGGAGAAATACAGGGCCAATCTGCCGCCCGAGCTTTTTGCTTCCTTTGCGCAGCTTTTCCAGGTGGAAGGGCGCTGGCCGCGCCCGGGGGACATCCTGCGTTTTCCCGATACGGCCGATACGCTGGAAACGCTGGCCGCCACCGGCTGCCGGGATTTATATGAAGGCAGGCTGGCCGGCAAGATCGATGCCTTTTCCAGAAAAACGGGGGGCTGGCTGCGCGCGGAGGATCTGGCTGCCTATAAGCCCCAATGGGTGGAGCCCATCGGGGTGGATTATCGCGGCTATCGGGTATGGGAAATTCCGCCCAATGGCCAGGGCATGGTGGCGCTGATGGCGCTGAATATTTTAAAGAATTTCTCCTTTGATGAGGATGCTTTCGGCAGCTCGCGCACCGTCCATCTGCAGCTGGAGGCCATGAAGCTGGCTTTTGCTGATGGCCTGGCCCATATTGCCGATCCCTCCCGCATGCGCGTTGGGGTGCAGGATCTGCTCAGCGATGCCTTTGCGCGCGAGCGTGCCGCCCGGATCGGGGCGCGCGCCGCCCAGCCAACCGCGGCTACCCCGCCTAAGGGGGGCACCGTCTATTTTGCGGCTGCCGATGGCGAGGGCAACATGGTATCCATCATCCAATCGCAATACCAGGGCTTTGGCAGCGGCGTTGTCGTGCCGGGAACGGGCATCCACCTGCAAAACCGCGGCTGCAATTTTTCGCTTCAAAAAGGCGCCGTGGGCGAATTAACGCCTGGCGTGCGGCCATACCATACCATCATCCCCGGCTTTTTAACCCGCGGAAATCAGGCTGTCGGCCCCTTTGGCGTGATGGGCGCTTTTATGCAGCCGCAGGGCCATGTGCAGGTTGTTATGAATATGGTGGATTTTGGCATGAACCCACAGGCGGCCCTGGATGCGCCGCGCTGGTGCTTTGAGCAGGGGCTTTCCGTTGCCATGGAACCCCAGTTCCCCCTGGATACCCCCCTGGCGCTGGAGGGCATGGGCCATGCCATCCATCTGCCGCTTCGGCATACCATGTTCGGCAGGGGGCAGGTCATCTGGCGCATGCCAAACGGCGCCCTTGTGGGGGGAACGGAGTCCCGCGCCGATGGCGCGCTGTATGCTTACTAAAGGAAAATCCGCTAAAAAAGCCCCTGTTTTCCAGGAAAAAATGCCGGGTGGTGCCGAATGCGGGCACTGGGCTTGACGCACCCGGATAAAACGCGGTATCATTACCTAAAAGTAGCATTCGTCAGCTATTCTACTTTAGGCTGTTATCTTTGGAAGGAGGCTTCCCTATGTCGCCTACGACAAACTCTGCGCCGCGCCGGAGCCCGCCCAAGAAAAGTGGATCGCCCCTGGCGGTGCCGCTGCTCATTATCGGGGTTATTGTGCTGGGCATTGCACTTCCGTTTGTTCTGCCGCTGGATAAGCTGTTCCAGCCCCATCCCACGGCAACGGCTACGCCGCCGCAGGTCATTATTACGCCGCCCCCGTCGGGTGGGGATACTACGCCGGATGTACAGGTAACGCCTACGCCGGATCCCGATGCCACGCCCACCAATGAAGTCCCGCAGGATACCACCCCAACCCCGGGCACATCGCCTGAAATTCAGTTGCCGGCGGATGCCTGGAATGCTGCCGACAGCGCGCTGCGTATTCGCAGTGGGGCAGGCGTGCAGTACAGCGAGGTGGGGCAGATTCCCGTCGGCGCCAAATTGCGTGTGCTGGTCATGGGTGAATGGGCCCAGGTGGTGTATGATAACAAGAGCGGCTATGTGGCCTCCCAATTCTTAACCTTTACCGATCCGAGCGGCTCTGTCCAAAAGGGTTCGGATGCGTGGAACAAATCCGATTCCTCGCTGCGCCTGCGCGCCTCCGGCAGCACCAGCGCCGAGGTTCTCGCCAATATCCCCTCCAAGGGCAAGGTAACGGTATTGGAGTGGGGCACATGGGCCAAGGTACAGTATGAGGGCAAAACCGGTTATGTTTCCTCCGAATACCTGACCACGACCAATCCCAACTAATCCGTGCCGCAAGGGTAAAAATCGGCTAATGTCCGTAAAACAGTTAATCCTCCGTATGGCTGCCACCATACGGAGGATTATCTTTATGCCCTTGTTTTAACCTGGCCGATATCAAGCCTGCAGGGGGAAAAGGATTGGGTGGCGCAAGGGAAAACCGCCCAAGGCCCAAACCTTCCAAAGGTTTCCGCTTTCTGCCGCCGGGGCCCAAGCGCATGACGCGGGCTGCGATCCCCCTGGCTGGCGCGTATAAAAGTGTGTAAGCCTGCAAAACGCTGCCGATCGATATGGCAGGCTTAGGGCTTTATTTGAATGACGACATTACCGCAATGGTGTACATCGGCAGCGGTCCGAATGGCGGCCTCTAAATCTTCCAGCGGAAATTCATGGGTGATTATGCTTTCCAGATCCCAATCTCCACAAGCCATGATTTTTTGAACATCCCACACATCCTCCGGCATATAACCGCCGGAGCCGATGATGCTCTGCTGGGCATAGGTCATGTGCAGCAGGTCAATGGTGCGAGGCATATTGTTGACAGCTACCGACACGAAGCGGCTTTCAAAATGGCCTCTTTGCCCAGATATATTCCCGCCTTCATTTCTTTTCCTCGCTTTCTTGATGCGGCATAACACATTGCTGCATGATGGCGATCATATGGTCGATGGGAACGGCGCAATCGTCTTTTAGCCATTGGGTGACAATCGCCATCAGGCCATGAATGTAAAACGCCATGATATAGGCCCTGCCCTGGGCCGGTACCTGATGGCGTTCCAGAATCGGTGAAAATATATTGATGAACAATTTGTCATAGGTTTTGTCTAGCTGCAGTGTGCTTGTGTTTTCCACCGCGGTTTGAAACAGGCGTTTATGGTCTTTGATATAGGTGAAATACGGCGTCAGGTATGTGGGCGTTACAAAATATAGCTCATCAAGCGGGCAATCCTGCAGCCGGGTGACGGCGCCATCGGAGATGCCCTTGAAATATGCCAAAAACTGGTTGTTCAGGTATTGAATGCTCTCGGCCAACAGATCGGCAAGCGTTTCATAATGCAGGTAGAAGGTGGAGCGGTTTACCCCCGCTTTCCCGCAGACTTCCTTGATGGTGATATACGCAAAATCCTTGTGTTCCAATAGCGCCAGAAAGGCTTCGTCCATGCGGGCGGCGGTATTGAAATATTTGCTTTCGGATTTATTCAACAAAATCCACCTTCTTTTGCAGCTTTCTGCTGTGCAACAGCATGTAGATGGCGATGATAATGACGATTCCGTAGACGCAGCCGCCGGTAATGGCGTTCATTGTTTTAAGGTGTTCTTGCCCATTGCCGGAGAAGCGGGAGAGCATAGCCGCCTGCAAGCCGACAATGGACATCATGGCGGCAACCAGGTTGACAACCTTGGAAGCAGACAGAATGGGGCTGCCCACTTTGCGGAATTTTGCAAGGTTGAGAATGGCTATGGCCATCGTATAAAAAGTATAGAGCGCCGACAGGTAGATGATGTGCCCTGGATAAGAAAAACCGGAGTTTGTCTGCACCATCAGCACGATCATACCCCCCATGGGAATGTTGAGCAAAAACAGGCACCACGCCGTGTGGCGATAACATACGTATTCGCTGTTTGTTTGACGGCGGCGGTAACTGAAAATCAAATATGCCCGCAGCCCGCCCAGCATCAGATAGTAGACCACCAGGGAGATAAACCACACGGATGCATACCGAATGCCCGCTGCAATGCGAAAGATCACATAGAAAAAGTTGACGGCCATGCCCTGATAGATGCTGATGCTGCCACGAAAAGCCGTATCGTGCAGATAACGGCCGCCAATGGAAGAGGAGGACAGCTTTTGCATCACGCTGCTGTTCATGAGGCGTGATTTGATCTGTTTTGCCAGCCCGGGAACAGCAGCAAGCAAAATACAAAGCGAGTACGCCGACATACAATAGGCCATATATGTCAGCATACTCTCTTTTTGGTTTGTTGAAAAGATCAAGACAAGAACAGCAAATGCGGCGGGCGGCAAGGTGTACAATACCCATTTTGGCGGGCGCACCAGCTTAGTCAGAAAGAGCCTTACCTGCTTCACCGCTTACTTCTCGCTGATCTCCTTGGCCAGTTGCAGAATTTCAAAGGCATATTTCTGCTTGCCCTTTTCCAGCATTTTCTTGTAGATGGGGTAGTTGACGCCCATGCCGAGAAGCCCCACGATTCCGATGATGATACCCAGCACAAACATGATATTGCTGCCGCTGCCAATGACTTTCATGGAAAGGCACATCCCAACGCCCGCGATCAGCGCGGCGATGATGCCCAGGGTATAGGTGCAAATGGTGGCCGGAAGCTTGGCACGGGCGTCCAGCTTGCGAAGGGCGATCACTTTGGACGTGTCCTTGGGCGCATACTCGTTGGCAAGGTGTTCTGCGTAGATTTTATCGGTGTTCATGGCGGGTCGCCTCCTTCATTTGATGGCTATATTTTATCGGAGGCAGCAGGTAAACTGAACAACACAGACGGCAGCTGGTGTTGAGTTCAGCCAATATATCCGTTCTCATTTATTATTTTGCTCATTTAAGAGAAGGATATCACACATGGTTTGGATACACAAGCAAGGCTGCGGCAAGCAAATTTGCCGCAGCCTTGCTGCTTTACGCATACCGCTTATGCGCCGGGCCTTTTTGCGCGGCCACACGCCCTTTTATCGATACCTGTTTTTTGATAGGATATCCGCAATGGGGCGGTACCTATCCCGGCAGGGATAGGGGCTTTAGCCTACCTCGGGTTCCAGCAGGCCGTAGTTGCCGTCATGGCGTTTATACACCACGCAGATGGAATCGGTTTCGTCATCCAGGTAAACAAAGAAGGTATGGCCCAACAGCTCCATTTGCTGAATGGCTTCCTCCACATTCATGGGTTTGACGGAAAAACGCTTGGTGCGCACCAGCAGGCCGTCATCATCCTCCTCGCCAACGGGAAGGATATCCTCCGCGTGGAATTTGGGCCGCGCCGTCGAATGGGCACGGGCAACACGGGTGCGGTGACGGTCGATCTGCTTTTCCAGCTTGTCCATGGCGTTATCGATGGAGGCCTGCAAATCGCCGGTGGCTACCTCGGCGCGCAGCGTCAGGCCCTGATCGTATACGGTGATTTCCACACGGTACAACCCGCGCGACAACGAGAGCGTGGCCTGTACCTCGGCATCGGGGGAGATAAACCAATCCAGATTGCGCATTTTGGTAACTACCATGTGACGAATGGGATCCGTGATAACAAGGCCTTTTCCATAGAACGAGATCTTCATGTGCTGTACGCTCCTTTCGCTACGGTAATGGATTTCTGTATTTCCATTATAGGATGATGTTTTCCGAATGTCTACTCTTTTCCGCAAATGTTAACAAAAAATTAATGATGAATACCAAAAACATCATAACGCATGCCGAAAACATCAAACCCACATGGGGCGCTCAGACAAAACCTTCCCCAGGGCCATGCACAACACAAAAAATGCTGCCTATCCGGGCCGGCTGCCTAAAAAATTTACTTACCCCTTGACAAACCAAGTGCAATAGTGTATTATTTACATAGTACACTAATTCATTAGGGAATTGGTGTATGGAAGGCCTGTCAACATGGCCGGGAAGGAGGAACGGTTGTGTGGGTGTTTGCAAGCGATCGGCCTATTTATCTGCAAATTGTCGACCGCCTGACGCTGGATATCATCCGGGGGCGGTATAAGCCCGGGGAGCGTTTGCCCAGTGTGCGCGATTTGGCGGTGGAGGCGGCGGTAAACCCCAATACCATGCAGCGCGCGCTGGCTGAGATGGAGCAAAAGGGGCTGGTGGAAACCCAGCGCAACAGCGGAAAATTTGTCACATCCCAGGAGGCCATTATTGAAGGGGAAAAACAAAAGGCGGGGGCGCAGGCCATCGAGGAATGCCTGGCCAAACTGCGTGCCCTGGGTGTGGATGCGGAACAAGCCATCACATGGATAAAGGAGAATAACCATGCAACCCATTCTTGAATGCAGGGGGCTGACCAAGTTTTACGGGGGGATGCCCGCGCTGACGGGGGTCAACCTGCAAATACCAAAGGGGCGCATTGTCGGGCTGCTTGGCCCCAATGGCTCCGGCAAGACAACGCTTTTAAAGCTGTGCGCGGGCTTGCTTACGCCGACGGGCGGCCAGCTTTTGATCGATGGCAGGGAAATCGGCGTGGAAACAAAGGCTGTGGTTTCCTATCTGCCGGACAGTACCTATTTATCTTCCTGGATGCGTATTCAGGATTGCCTGGATTACTTTGCGGATTTTTATGCGGATTTTGACCGCAGGCGGGCGGAGGGCATGCTGGAGCTTTTGCAAATCCCCGCCAACGCGCGCATGCGCACGCTGTCCAAGGGAACCAAGGAAAAGGTGCAGCTGGTGCTGGTCATGTCCCGCAGGGCCAAGCTGTATCTGCTGGATGAACCCATCGCCGGCGTCGATCCGGCAGCGCGCGATTTTATTCTGAATACCATCATTTCCAATTATAGCGAGGATGCCACCGTGCTGATCTCCACCCACCTGATAGCCGATATCGAAAAGGTGCTGGATGATTGTATTTTTATCAGCCATGGGCAGATCGCGCGCTATGACGCAGTGGATGATCTGCGCGCGCAGACCGGTAAATCCGTGGATGAGGTGTTCCGGGAGGTATTCAGATGCTAAGCAAATTGCTGAAATATGACGGCAAGGCGCTCAAACGTGTGCTGCTGCCCATTCAGGGGGGCATCATCGCCATGGGGCTGATGATCGCCTTGCTGGTTATTCCGCTAAAATCAATGGGCCATGCGGAAAATTCCGTTCTGGCTACGGCCATCAACCTCATGCTGCCGCTTTTGATCGGCCTGTGCGCGCTGGTGCTGTATGCCGCGGTCATTGGCTGCTTTATTCTGGTTATTGCCAGGTTCTATCAAAGCCTGATCGGCGGGGAAGCGGCGCTCAGCCATACGCTGCCGGTAACGGTGGACCAGCATCTGGGCAGCAAAATTATCACCGCCTTTTTGTGGGGGGCGCTGACGGTGGCAGCCGCCATTGTCGCTCTTTTCCTGGTGCTGTGTACGGCTGCCGCGCCGGCGGGAAGCGTGGTAAGTTTTGCGTTTGTTGGGGAGATTTTCCGCTTCCTGGCGCAGTTTGCCCCGGTTTGGCAGGGGGCTTATACCCTGGCGCTTTGCGAGGGCATTGCCTTTATACTGATTGCCGCTTTTACCGGATTGATGACCTATTATCTGGCGTTGGTCATCGGCGGGGTGATGGCTAAAAAGCATAAGCTGTTGGCCGGCATCGGCAGCCTGTTTGTTATTAACCTCATTATGCAGGTGCTAAGCTCCACCCTCTATATAGTGTGCGCGTTGGCCTTTGCAGCCGATATAAAGCGGTATGATGCGCTTGTCAATGGGGCGCAGGTGGTCATGGCGCTGCAGCCCATGGCGATTATTTTCCTGCTGTTGTATGCCGGGCTGGGCGTGGCGTTCTATTTTATCACCCGCTACCTGCTTAAAAACAAGCTGAATTTGTGACCGCCCGGGCGGAAGGGAAAACCAAGCGCAGGCCCTGGGTTATATGGATGATACATGCAGGCCAGGGCGTGTATATAAAAACGTGCAGCCCCGCAGAGGGGGCCGCACGTTTTTGCTCTAAAGGGATATTTAGCATAACATGGGGCGCCGCATGGCCTGACAGGCAACGGCGCCCCTGCTTTTCTGCAAAAAATCAGCCCCTGTGTTGGGCAATCTGCCCCCGGGCCAGTGCATCGCAGCGGTTGTTGATATCATCCCCCGCGTGGCCGCGCACCTTGATAAAGGATACCGTGTGCGGTTGCATGGCAGCAAGCAGCTCCTGCCACAGATCGATGTTTTCAACGGGCTTGCCATCGGCCTTGGCCCAGCCGCGGGCCTGCCAGGAAGCCAGCCAGCCCTGGCGCACGGCATTGACCACATAGGCGCTGTCGGCATGCACATCCACCCGGCATGGACGCTTGAGCGCCTGCAGCCCGCGGATAACGGCCGTCAGCTCCATGCGGTTGTTGGTGGTGGCGGCCTGATAGCCCGATAATTCTTTTACATGGCCCTTAAAGGACAGGATGGCCGCCCATCCCCCCGGCCCCGGGTTGCCGGAGCAGGCGCCATCGGTATACAGAATAACCGCTTCATCCATGGGGCTTTTCCCGGCCCATTTCCCGTGCTTTATCCGCGCAGGCTGCTACTGCCTGCATGATGGCGCTGCGCAGCCCCTCGCGCTCCAGCACGGCCACTGCTTCGATGGTGGTACCCGCGGGCGAGCATACTGCGCTGCGGAGCGCGCCGGGGTGGCTTCCGCTTTCCAGCACCATGGTAGCCGCGCCCAGCACGGTCTGGCAGGCGGCCTCCAGCGCCAGGGGATAGGGTAGGCCCTGCTGTACCCCGCCATCGGCCAGGGCTTCGATAAACATATAGGCATAGGCCGGCCCGCTTCCGCTGACGGCGGTCACGGCCTCCATCAAACCTTCCGGCACCCAGGCCACCCGCCCCAGGCATTCAAAGGCATCTGCAACGGATGCGCGCTGCGCCTGGTCCAGCTGCGTGCTCTGGCTTAGGCAGATCATGCCCTGGCCGACCATCGCCGGGGTGTTGGGCATGGCGCGCAGCGGGCGCCCGTGCCCGCAAAGGGCTTTTTCCATGCGGGCGGTGGTATACCCCGCTGCGATGGAGATAACGGGCTGGGCTGCGCGGATACATGGCGCAATATCGGCAAGCACCCCATCCATCAGGCCGGGTTTGACGGCGATCAGCACCAGGTCTGCCTGGCTGGCTACCGCCTGAGGGCAATCCAGGGCCGTTACCTGTGCATCGGCAGTCAAAGCGGCGATCGCTGCCGGGGAAGGATCATATACCAGAATGGGATATCCTGCGCAGGCCAACCGCCGTGCGATGGCGCCGCCCATATTCCCGGCGCCGATTATTCCAAAGCTTATCATAGCAAAGCCCCCTTTTGTATGGCCACATTATACCAAAGCTTTTACCCCGGAACAATGAGGGGGGCAGCTAGGCTGCCCCTCATTGCGTTTGGGCGCGTTATGGGCCGCCCTGCCCTTTTATCGATCCCGGATTACGGCTGCGCATCCAACCAGCTGTGGATAACGATGTTATCGCAGTAGCGGGAAATGAATTCCTCCTTAAAACTGGAACCCCAAATGACGATAGCATAGTACAAGCCGTTTTCCTGCCAGGTTAGGGTGCATTGGGGTGTGAATTTGGGGGGCGTTTGGATAACACCATCGTTAAAATCGGGGGAAGGCTTCCAGGGCCTGGGATATTTGATGTCGGATACCAGCGTATAATCACGCGTTTTGCCCTTGTACACACGGTATACGGCGCCCCAATGGGTAGGATCATCCTCCGGCAGTTCCTTGCGAATTTTGGCGATCTCTTCCGGCTTTGTAAAATTGGTGCGGCCATATACAGTCACGTTACTCAGATGGTCCGGGTCAATGCCAGCATATAAACTGATGGTTGTTTGATACGCTTCGTCACGGTATGTGCATCCCCGGGTGAGCTTAAACGCAGGCACAATTAGCACATCTTTTTCACCGGATTCGAGTTTAAAACAGTTAGAGGATATTTCCGAATGTTCTAATTCCGCAATCCATATTGAAGAAGTGCCTCGGGAAAGGGCAGTGTTCATAAGACAGTTAACAGCCACAGCAGAGCAAACTGCTGTGGCTGTTCTTGTATTTTTCCCGTTATGTGATAATATAGAATTGAGTAAATTTACAAAAACCGGGATTTATCGAAAAAATGAGGCGATCATCATGGAACAATTCCACATTCATTTCCAAAATGAACAATGGGACGACCTGTATCAGCGCATTGATAACACAAGATTCCCCAAGCCGTTCCAACGCGAAAATTGGGACTTAGGCGTGGATGATGCTTATTTATCCTCACTCTTAGCCTATTGGCGCAACGACTATGACTGGTCGCGCAAAGAAGCAGAGCTGAATCGCTATCCGCAGTTTACCTGCCAACTGGACGGCATGACCATCCACTTTTTCCATATTAAAGGTACCCGTCAAGGGGCGCTGCCGCTGCTGCTGACCCACGGCTGGCCAGACAGCTTCCTGCGCTATGCGAAGCTGTTTCCGCTGCTGTCCGAATTTGACCTTGTGGTGCCGTCACTGCCGGGGTTTGCGTTCTCCACGCTGCCGTCTAAGGGCTTTACCAACAATGCCGAGGTGGCGGAAACATGGCATAAGCTGATGACGCAGGTGCTGGGCTACAAGGCATACACGGCGTCCGGCGGGGATATGGGACGGGGCGTAACCTGCTATCTCGCCGCCCGCTATCCGGAGGAGGTACGCGGCATCCACCTCACCGACGTGGGCTTTGCTGGAGATTTGGTTTCCAAGCCGGACGAGGCGCTGACGGCCGAGGAGCTGGATTACAAGCACCGCGCCCAGATGTGGACCCGCATGGAGGGGGCCTACATCAACATCAACGGCACCAAGCCCCAGACGCTGGCCTATATGCTCAGCGATTCCCCGGCGGGGATGGCGTCATGGCTGGTGGAAAAATATCACGCATGGAGCGACTGGGAGCTGCTGACCATGGATGATCTCTGCGACTGCCTGACGCTCTATTGGATGACCAATACGGCCTGCACCTCCATCCGGGCCTACCACGGCAATTCCTTCACCCTGCCGCCGCTGGGAGAGATCCATGTGCCCACAGCCATTGCCGCGTTTCCTCACGATGTGCTGCCTGTGCCGAGAACATGGATTGAGAAGCATTATCCGGTCATCCGCTATACCGAAATGCCCTGGGGCGGCCACTTCACGGCGTTGGAACAGCCGGAGCAGTTTGCGCATGACATCTCGGAATTTATGAAAGCGATTTTGTAAGTCCAAAAGGACAGCCACCGGCGAAGTTGCGCAGCCGAATCTCAACTAGTAGGAAACTTGCGGGAGTCCTGTAACTTACAGTTTGTCGAACAGATACAAGGGCGCACTTCTATACGGGCATTCCCCGTATGTGCGCTCGCAAGGCCGACTGCCCTGGACACATGAATGTTCGGGGTGTTTTGCGTTACTGCGTTCCGAACAAGGGGCTGCAC
>JAQXFY010000092.1 GCA_029006015.1 bacterium | reverse complement strand
TGCCATTGCGTGCGGTCAGATCAACGGGGAGATTGTGCGGATCATCTCCTCCTCCAGCAAAGCCTATGCCCTGGAGCGGGCCAAGCATGCGGGAATTGAAGGCATCGCCCTGCCAAAAGCGCGTTTTGCCACACTGGAAGCGTGCAATGAGGCCCGGCATAAGGCCATTATGGAAGCCGAGCCCGATTTGGTGGTGCTGGCTGGGTATCTGGGCATTTTGCCGGCCCAAACCACGCAGGCCCTTTGCGGCAAAATTCTGAATATCCATCCCGCGCTTATTCCGTCATTTTGCGGTAAAGGCTACTTTGGCCATCATGTGCATCAGGCCGTGCTGGACTTTGGCGCTAAAATTTCCGGCGCTACCGTGCATTTTGTGGAGGAAGGCATCGATTCGGGCCCCATTGTGCTGCAGGAGGCGGTGCCGGTGTTGCCGCAGGATGATGCCGATAGTTTGGCTGCACGTGTTTTAACCGTAGAACATCGGCTGCTGCCGCGGGCGGTTGCGCTTTTTTGCGCGGACGCCCTTGAGGTGGACGGCCGTCATGTCACCATCCGAGTGGATGAAACCAATATCAATAGGGGGCAATAAGTTATGCGCGCGATTCTTAGTGTTTCCGACAAAACCGGCATTGTGGATTTTGCACGCGGCCTGCATGAGGCCGGGGTGGAGATTATCTCCACGGGCGGCACGGCCAAAGCCATCCAGGAAGCGGGTATCCCCGTTATCGGCATTTCGGATATCACCGGCTTTCCGGAGTGCCTGGACGGCCGCGTCAAAACGCTGCATCCGGCCATCCACGCGGGCGTGCTGGCCATGCGTTCCAACCCCGAGCATATGCGCCAAATTGATGAACTAGGCGTTACCCCCATCGATATCGTAGCCATCAACCTGTACCCGTTTAAAGCCACCATCCAAAAAGAAGGCGTCAGTTTGGAGGAAGCCATCGAAAACATCGACATCGGCGGGCCTACCATGCTGCGCGCGGCCGCCAAGAATTGGCAGGATGTAGCGGCTATCGTCGATCCGGCGGATTATACGGTTGTGTTGGAAGAGATGAAAAACGGCGGTATTTCCCGGGAAACCAGGTTCCGCCTGTGCGGCAAGGTGTTCGAGCATACGGCGGCCTATGACGCGCTGATTACCAATTACTTAAACCGTATTCAGGGCATTGAGTTCCCGCGGCAGCTGACCGTAACGTTTGATCTGAAGCAGTCCATGCGCTATGGCGAAAACCCTCATCAGCATGCGGCGTTTTATTCCGATGCGCTGCCGGTCGGCGGCACGCTGCCCCAGGCCCGTCAGCTGGGGGGCAAGGAGTTATCCTATAATAACATCAACGATGCCAACGGCGCGCTGGAGCTTCTGCGCGAATTTGCCGATACCCCGGCGGTGGTGGCGGTCAAACATGCTAATCCCTGCGGCGTAGGCACGGGCGGCACCGTGTATGAATGCTATAAAATGGCCTATGATGCCGATCCGGTATCCATCTTTGGCGGCATCGTTGTTACCAACCAGACCATTGACGAGGCTACCGCCAAGGAAATGGCCAAAATCTTCCTGGAAATTATCATTGCGCCCGCTTATACGCCGGAGGCCGTGGCGGTGCTGACAAAAAAGAAAAACCTGCGCGTGCTGGAGCTGAAGGATATTGTCGGGCCGCTTCCCGCCGGGCAGTTTGAAATGCGCAAGGTAATGGGCGGATTGTTGGTGCAGGAACGCAATACCGGCTTTATCGGGGAAGAACTTAAGGTGGTTACCGACCGCGCGCCCACGGAGAAAGAGCTTCAGGATGCCTATCTGGCGTGGAAAATCGTCAAGCACACCAAATCCAACGGCATTGCCGTGGCTAAGGATGGGCATTCGCTGGGCATTGGGCCTGGGCAGGTCAACCGCATTTGGGCAACGCAGCAGGCGCTGGAGCGCAGCGGCGAAGCGGTGCGCGGGGCTGCCATGGCCTCGGATGCGTTCTTCCCATTCGATGATTGTGTCGAAGCGGCCGGTAAGGCGGGGATTACCTGCATTATCCAGCCGGGCGGCTCCGTCCGGGACGAGGATTCCATCAAGAAAGCCAATGAATATGGTATTGCCATGGTCTTTACCGGCATGCGCCACTTCAAGCATTAAGGAGGGGGCAGCATGAAGGTACTGGTTGTCGGCGGCGGCGGGCGGGAGCATGCCATCGTATGGAAGCTAAGCCAAAGCCCCCTTATCGAGGCGCTTTACTGCGCGCCGGGTAACGGCGGCATCGCATCGCTGGCCACCTGTGTTCCCATCGCGGCTACGGATCTGGACGGCATCTGCGGGTTTGTATCGGAAAATAAAATGGATTTTGTTGTGGTGGCGCCCGATGATCCGTTGGCTATGGGTTTGGTGGACCGCCTGATGCAAATGGGCGTGCCGGCCTTTGGGCCAACCCAGGCTGCCGCCCGCATCGAAGCCAGCAAGGCGTTTGGCAAGGATGTCATGCAGGCAGCCGGAATCCCGACGGCCGCATACCGTGTGTTCGATAAGCCGGAAGAAGCGTTGGCTTATGTATCGGCTTGCCCAATTCCAACGGTGGTCAAAGCCGATGGGTTGGCTCTTGGAAAGGGCGTTGTCATCTGCCACACGCGCCAGGAAGCGCGCAATGCCGTTATAGCCTGTATGGAGCAGGGGACATTTGGCGATTCGGGCAAAAAAGTTGTCATTGAGGAATGCCTAACCGGCCCGGAAATGACGGTATTGGCCTTTTCCGATGGCAAAACCGTGCTGCCCATGGTATCCTCCCAGGATCATAAACGCGCGTTGGATGGGGATATGGGGCCCAATACCGGCGGTATGGGCACGGTGTCCCCGGCGCTGCACGAAACGCCGGACAATATGGCCTTTATTCGGGAGCGCGTGCTTCAGCCTTGTATCGATGAACTGGCCCGGCGCGGCTGCCCCTTTAAAGGGGTATTGTATGCCGGATTAATGTTGACACCGGATGGCGTTAAAGTCATCGAATTTAATGCCCGCTTTGGTGATCCGGAGGCCCAGGTGGTGCTGGCCAGGCTGGAAACCGATCTGATGGAGGTTTTCCGGGCTTGCGTTGACGGAACGCTGGACCGCATGACGCTTCAATGGAAAAAGCAGACCGCGGTTTGCGTGGTGATGGCCTCCGGCGGGTATCCGGGCAGCTATCAAAAGGGCTTGCCTATCGAGGGCATTGCCCAGGCAGAACAGGATGGCGCGTGCGTCTTCCAT
Organism: bacterium; assembly: GCA_029006015.1. Taxonomy (GTDB): domain Bacteria; phylum Bacillota; class Clostridia; order Christensenellales; family SUG1161; genus SUG1161. The sequence goes on along the minus strand of JAQXFY010000092.1, from coordinate 16,971 downwards.
GCGGGAACCCGATGGGAAGGGGATACGCTTGTCACCGCCGGCGGGCGGGTGCTGGGCGTAACCGCGCTGGGTGCGGATATTGCCGGGGCGCGGCAAGCTGCTTATAGGGCAGCAGGGCATATCCACTTTGAAGGTGTTTATATGCGCAGCGATATCGCCGTGCGCTGATGCTGCATGTATGAAGGGACGGGGGCCGGTATGGCCTCCGCCGGCCTGTTGTATGGCGGCAATGCAAAAAGCTGCCGTTTTGTATGCTTGATTTTTGCAAACGGAACAGGCTTTTTGATTGCATCTGTTTCCATGCGCATGGTATAATATACCGGAATTAGAATGGAGGTACACACATGAACCTTTTCTTGATGATGATCAGCCAGGAAACCGGCAACAACATCTGGGCAACGCTTAGCTCGTTGCTGCTGCCTATTGGTATTATCGTGCTGTTTTATTTTATTGCTATCCGTCCCCAGCAGAAAAAGGATAAGCAGCTAAAGAACATGCGTTCCAACCTGTCCAATGGGGATCGCGTTACCACCATCGGCGGCTTTTTCGGGCGCGTGGTTGCCGTTAAGGATGATGTTATCACCATCGAAGTGGGGCCGGATAAAACCCGCCTGATGATTGCCCGCTGGGCCATCGGCAGCGTTGAAGGCCAGGAAGCAAACGGTGAGCAGCTGGAAGCCCCATCCAATGCCGAATAATTTGTAGATTTTGTAAAAAGGTGGCACTTATGTGCCGCCTTTTTATTATGCCCGGATGCATGGGCGGATGAAAAGCAGCGGGAGTGCCTTGGGCATCATCAAGGGAAGGGTAAAGCCACCAAGCCTGTTGGGGCGGGCTTGATCCGGCGCAAGGGGCCACCTAACAGGGGATATGTGCCTGCCTTTTCTACAACCTTTTCCCGGGAAATAGGGTGCCCGGCATGTGCAGCCTTCCAACAATTAAACAGCCCCGAATGATGGAGGCGGCTTGTTGATGGAACCCTCCGCCTATCCTGCTCGCTTTTTTCGGGCAAAGGCCGGCTTTTCCTTATGCCAGGCCTGGCGGGACAGGGAATAGGTGAACACGGCGGATGCAGCCAGGATGGAAAAACCCCAGGCATTCGGCGATGCAGCCATGGGAAGGCAGAATACAGGGATTTCCAGCCCCAGCACCATCAACCAGGCGCAACCGCCTGCCAGCAGCGCCTGTAACGCTTTCAGTGCGGCAAAGGGGGCAAATTTTAGTCCCACGCCTTGCAGCACAACAAACTGTTGCAGCAGCACCGGCAAGCCGCCCCAAGCGGATAAGGCGGCCATGGCGATTAGCCGTTGGCCAAGTGCCGCCCCGCTGGTGGCAGCATTTGCACAGCCGGATGGCATTTCAAATATGCTAAGCAGCAAACTTTCGGCAAGCGATGCATCGCCCCCGATATATTCCAGCCCTTTGCGCATCCAGGCCAAAGGAAGCTCCAATAGACGCAAACCCTGTAGCCCGCCCCATGCCGCACCCATCACAATGGCGAATGTGGCGGCAATCGCCATAGCCTTGACCGACAGCAGGGCAATTTCCGATGGCCCATAAGTATCGCTTCTTGGGGGCGGAGGGGATATAGCGGCATAACGCCCATTTCCCCTGTGGCAAAAAAGCAGGGCGATGAGCGCGCATAAGAAGGCGCTGACATGCTGGGAGATAAAAAAGACAGGTGCAGCCGCTTTTGTTCCGGCCATGGCGGGCAGTGCGCTGATAAGAAAGCCCGGGCTCATGGCGCTGGATAAAAGCGCAAGGGGCAATACGGGAAGCCGGGGCTGCAGGCGGATGGCGTTTTCCATGGCCAGGCTGCCGGACGGGCAGCCGCATATGGCGCTTAACCCCCAGGCGCGAAGCAATAGCCATGGGCCCTTGGCGGAGGCATGCCGAAGGCTATTTTGGATCAACTGGGCGCCAAAGACGGCGGGCAGCAGGGCGGGCAGCAGGGTTAGGGCAAATGTCCTGGCGGCTTCCTGGGCGCCCAGCAGGGATTGCGCAGGGGCGATAATCGGGATTATAATAAGCAAGGCAGCTAAAATAAGGGCAGCTTTTTTGGACATGGTGCATCCCCCCTGTAGGATGCATAATATGAAAGGAAAGTGTAAACACATGCTCGCTACAAAAAAACGCCTTGGCCTTGCCCTGGGGCCTGGCGCGCTGCGTGGCCTGGCCCATATCGGCGTGCTTCAGGTTTTGGAAGAAAATGGCATTGTTCCCGATGTTGTGACCGGAAACAGCATTGGGGCTATCGTTGGTGCGCTGTATTGCAGCGGCATTACGCCAACCAAGCTGGAACACCTGGTGTTGGAGATGGATGAGCGCTCCTTTTATGATATCGGTGTTTCCAGAACGGGGTTTATGCGCGGAAACAAGCTTTTGAATTTGCTGCGCACCCTGACGGATGAGAAAACCTTCGATCAAACCACGGTTCCCTTTGGCACATATGGCACGGATATTGAAAATGGCGTCAGCGTGGAATTAACGAAAGGCCTGCTGTGTGAGGCCGCGCGTGCCAGCAGCTCCATTCCCGGCGTGTTTTCCCCCATGGTTATCGATAATAAACACCTGGCCGATGGTGGACTGCTGATTGGCGTGCCCGGGCATCTGGCGCGCAAGCTGGGGGCGGATGTTGTTATCGGGGTTAACGTGTCATCCCACGGCGTTGCGGGCAATCACAACACGTTGATCGATATTTCGGTTAGAAGCCTGCTTTTGATGCAGTGGGAACTGTATCAGCATTTGGATCCCGGGGTTGATTGTATGCTGCGCCCCGATGTCAACGATTTACCCCCGCTGCGCATGAGCCATGCGGCCGATTGCATCGAACGCGGGCGGGTGGTGGCCAGGGAAGCACTGCCGGCGATCCTTGCGCTGTTGGAGCAGGGGGATACCCCGTCATCGTGCTTATCCTCGCCTGCCTAAAGCGGGGAGTAACAGGGTGGGAAGGCGCCTGCCTTGACGAAACCGCTCGTTGATGGTATGCTATACAAGATTTTTGCGTGGAATAGGAAATGAGGAGTGATGGGCGCATGCGTGCCAAGGCCAAGCCGGCTATTTTGCTTAGCGTCACCGTAGTCGTCACAATCCTGATCGGGGTTCTGGCCCTGACCGGGATGAAGGTGGGCCTGTATGATTTAAAACCGTGGTATTCCGTTATCCAGCAGGGGCTGGATCTGGCTGGCGGTATGTCCGCGGTATACGATGCCAAGGAAACCGAAGGCATGACGGATGCGGATATCGCAACCAAGCTGAATAATACCATATCGGTTATTCGCAAACGCTTGGATGCCAAGGGTTATACGGAAGCCACCGTTACCAAGCAGGGTTCTACGCGCATCCGTGTGGAAATCCCGGGTGTCAGCGATGAAGCCGCGGTGTTGGAGCTTTTAAGCAAGCCCTCCAAGCTGGAGTTTAAGGATGCCGACGGCAATGTGCTGATGGAAGGGCAGGATGTTAAATCCGCTACGGCGGGTTACCAATCCGCTTCCGAAGTTGTGGTTTATTTTCAGTTGACCGATGAGGGCAGCAAAAAATTTGCCGAAGCAACCAAGAACAACATGGGCAAGACGATCAGCATCGTGGTGGATGGTGAAACCGTGTCTGCCCCCAAGGTTAATTCGGTTATTTCCAATGGGGCCGGTATCATCGAAGGTGATTTTACTTACGAGCAGGCCCAGAACCTGGCCATTGCCATTGAATCGGGCGCGTTGCCGCTGAATATGGAGCAGACGGAGATGCGTACGGTTTCGGCTTCGCTGGGGCAAAACGTGCTGTATTACAGCCTGATTGCCGGTATTATCGGCATCGCGCTTGTAATGCTGTATATGATTATCATGTACCGCCTGCCCGGCGTGGTGTCCAGTTTTGCGCTGGTAACTTACCTCATTATGCTGCTGTTCATGCTGGCCACGGTCAATGGCGTGCAGCTGACGCTGCCCGGTATCGCGGGTATCGTGTTGTCCATCGGCATGGCGGTGGACGCCAATATCATTGTCTTTGAACGCTTCCGGGAGGAAATTCGCTCCGGTAAATCGCTGTATTCGGCCTGCGAGATTGGCTTTAGCAAGGCGCTGTCGGCCATCCTGGATGGCAATATCACCACGGTAATTGCCGCACTGGTGCTGTACTTCCTGGGAACCGGCTCGGTAAAAGGGTTTGCCGTAACGCTGCTGCTGGGTACGCTGGTATCCATGGTATCGTCTCTTGTGGTATCGCGTTTCCTGTTGCGCCAGGTTATCAAGATGTGTGGCGAAAAGCAAACGCTTTTTATCGGCAAGCGCGCTCGCGCACAGCAGGAAGCGTAAAGGGGGGCTGAACATGAAATTCTGCAAGCATTTTCGTTGGTATGCTCTGGCCTCCTTGTTGGTTGTGCTGGCTGGCCTGATCTGCTTTTTCGCCTTTGGCGGGCTGAATATCGGCATCGATTTTACAGGGGGCACATTGTTGACGCTGGATATGGGCGATAAATTTAATACCGCCGATATCGAGAAGGTACTGGGTGATGCTTCCTACGAGCATTCCGCGGTACAGGTAGACACGGGCGATCAGCATACGGCCAGCACGCGCCTGGCCAAGCAGCTTTCCTGGGATGAAGCACAGGAAAAAATCATCACGCCCTTGCAGGAAGCCTATCCCGATGTGGATTTAAAGGGCCTGGAGGCGGTTGGCGGCGTCATCAGCGGCCAGCTTCAGCGCAGCGCTTTTATTGCCCTGTTGGTGGCATGCGCCCTTATCCTGGTGTATATCACCATTCGGTTCGAGTTTAAGTCCGGCGTTATTGCGGTATTGGCGCTGGCTTATAATGTGCTGTTAACCCTATGTGTGGTATGCATTGCCCGGGTGCCCATTAACTCGCCTTTTGTGGCGGCGATTTTAACCATTGTGGGCTATACCATCAACAACACCATTGTTATCTTTGACCGCCTGCGGGAAAACCTGAAGCTGTATGGCAAGGATGCGGGCATGAGCCGCCGCGATATCGTGGATCGTTCGGTGACGGAATCGTTGCGCCGCACCGTCAATTCCACGGTGACGACATTGGTTACCATCGTGGCGTTGTTTATCCTGGGTGGTTCTGCCATCCGCGAATTTGCTTTCCCGATTATCATCGGCCTGCTGGCTGGCGGATATACGGCCATCTTCCTGGCTGCACCGCTGTGGGGCATTTGGATGGATGCCAGCGATAAGCGCGCCAAGCAAAAGAAAAAGCAGCTTCGGGCCGGTGGCAAAAAGGCCGCAGAGGCCTGATAGGCAGATAAAGGGTTGACGGAACCGGCGCGGCCTGCATGGGCTGCGCCGGTATTTATTAGATATGCTACATGCGCTTGCAGGAAAGGAGAACACCTTGCTTCAAATCCGGTCCAATGCCAATATGCCCCTGCCAGGGGATAAGCGGGTGCTTGCCCTTCAACAAGCCTTGCCGGCCTCCAACCTGTTGTGCCGGCTGCTGGTGGAGCGTGGCATTTATTCGCCCGATGCCGCCCGGCTGTTTTTGCAACCCGGCATGGAACAGATTCGGCAACCCGAAACCCTGCCCGGCATCGAGAAAGCCCGGGATGCCATCCGGGGAGCAGTGGATAAAGGCGGCCTGATTGCGGTTTATGGCGATTATGATGTGGACGGTGTATGCGCAACGGCCATGCTGGGAAATGCGCTGGAAGCGCTTGGGGGCAAGGTGCTGTATTACCTGCCGCGCAGGCAAGGGGAAGGATATGGCCTGAACATAGCTGCGCTGGATGCTTTAAAGCAGCAGGGCGTAGAACTGCTTATCACCGTAGATAATGGCATTGCCGCCTTGGCGGAGGCTGCCCATGCCCGGGAGATTGGCCTGCCCATTATCGTTACCGATCATCACGAAATAGGGGAAACCCTTCCCGATTGTTTGGCGCTTATCAACCCACGGTTGGAAGGCAGCCCTTTTAGCGGGCTGTGCGGAGCGGGTGTGGCCTGGAAGCTGGGATGGGCGCTTTGCGGCTGGGAATGGGCCGAAAAATGGTTGGATGTTGCGGCATTGGCGACGGTAGCCGATATGGTGCCATTGATGGATGAAAACCGTGCAATCGTGCATGGGGGCCTTCATAAGCTAAGGCATGATGCCCACCCGGGCCTGGGTGTGTTGATGCAGGTGGCCGGCGTACAGGATACCAGCCGCTGCGATGAACAGACGCTGGCCTTTGTCCTGGGGCCGCGCCTGAATGCATCGGGGCGCATGGCGTTGGCGGATACGGCGCTGGATTTGCTGCGCGCCCGGGATATTGCTGGCGCTATCGCACCGGCCCAGGCGCTTAATGGATATAATCTGGCCCGGCGGGAGGAAGAAACCGCCATCGTAGCGGAAGCCGCAGCCCTTGTGGATAAAACCCATACACCCGGCGATTTTGCCACGGTGGTGGCCGGTGAAGGCTGGAATTCGGGCGTGGTGGGCCTTGTCGCTTCGCGCCTGGTGGAGCGCTATCACCGGCCGGCGGTGGTGCTGTCCCACGGGGCGGACGGGCGGTGTACGGGCTCTGCCCGCTCCATCCCAGGGGTAAACCTGTATCAGTGCTTACATGCCGCACATGGCCTTTTTGAGCGATTTGGCGGGCACGAGATGGCTGCCGGCATGACGTTGTGCCATGAAAACGTGCCCAAATTAAAAGCGCATATGGAAAGTTATCTGGCTGCGCATACCGATGCTTCACTCTATCAACCCCAGGCTGTTGTAGATACGGATATTACCCCGGCGGAGTGTACGCTGGATACGTATCGGGATCTTCGCAGGCTGGCGCCCTTTGGCCAGGGGAACCCCGCGCCGGTATTTGCGGTGCGCCGTGCCAAAATGATGGGCGTAAGGACCATGGGTGCGGACGGCGCCCACATGCGATTGAAAATAAGCGATAACAGCGGCACGATCGATGGTGTTGGCTTTCGCATGGGAAATTGGGCCAAGGAAATTTTGCCGGATGCCGATTATGATGTGGTGGTAACGCTGGCCGATAATACTTATGGCGGCATCAGCCGGTGTGAATGCCACCTGAAAGCCATTCGCCCTTCACCGGATGGCCCGTCCGCATTGGCCTATATCAAGCTTCATCTGGCGCTGTTTCGGGAAAATTTATGGCAAAATCTGGCCCGGCATGATTTAACCCTCCCGGTCTGTAGCCGTATGGATGCCCGGGAAGCGTTTGCACGCTTGAAAGAAGGCGGATGGGGGGCGGTATCCTTTAGTCCGCGCGGAATTTGCCGCCAGATGCCGTTTTTAGTTGAAAGCGGTTTGATCGAAAGCTGCTTTTTTTCCTTTGAACAGCCCACGGCCGATGCTGCACGCAGCGGTGCGTTGTTGCTGGCGCCCGGCGCTGATGTGCAATGGCCGGCGGGCATGAAAGGCGTTATTTGCCTGGATGAACCCCTTTTTACAGCGCCATGGATGCAAAACATACCGCTATATTGCCTTCAGGATGCCCCACAATCGGGCGGAAGTTGGCTAAAGGGGGATTTTGCCCGAGCCCGTCTGGGGCGGCTGTGGCGGGCCCTGGCGGGGGCCCAGGGCATGCAGGCCATCGATCGCATGGCGGTTATACGCCAGATCGATCAGGTGGAATATCAGGGGCAGGCCTTGCTGGTGGCCATGCGGGCTTTTGAGGAACTGGGGTTGTTATCCTTTGACAGCGCCCAAGGGGGCGTTGCCTTGCACCTGAATTCCGGCAAGAAGGTTGACTTGGCGGATAGCCGCGTTTTACAATACATGCAGTTCATACTTGCCCAGCCGGATACGCCGGAAGATATGATATAGAGGAGGCATTCCCATGCACAACGGCCTTGGAAACAACCTGTCTAACCTGTACCGGCTTTCAAACGCGGTCACCCGCTCCATCTCGGCAGAGAATTTTACCGGCGAAAAGGGCGGCGGCGCACGCTGCAAGCTGGAGGATGGCATTGCCCGCAACGCAGCGCGTGATTTGGGCGATGGATGGAAGGTAAACCCCTTTATCCGCATTGCGCCAGGGCAAACCTTTACGCTGGCCGATATCGCGGGCTCGGGCGCTATTCAGCATATCTGGATGACGCCTGCCGCCCCTTGGCGCAGCCTCATCCTGCGCATCTATTGGGACGGCCAGGAAAATCCTTCCGTGGAATGCCCGGTAGGGGATTTCTTTGCCAGCGGATGGGGGCAATATGCGCCTATCAGCTCGCTGCCTGTGTGCGTCAACCCGGGGTCGGCCTTTAACTGCTACTGGGAAATGCCCTTTTTGTCCCGTTGCCTGATTACCATGGAAAACCAAGGCGATCGGGATATGACGGTGTATTATCAGATTGATTATTGCTTAACCGATGATATGCCAAAGGAAATCGGGTATTTCCATGCCCAGTTCAGGCGCCAAAATCCCCTGGCCTACAAGGATGTTTACACCCTGCTGGATGGCGTGCAGGGCAAAGGGCAATATGTTGGTACCTATATGGCGTGGGGCGTCAACAATACCGGCTGGTGGGGCGAAGGCGAAATTAAGTTCTATATCGATGGCGATGGTGATTATCCCACCATTTGCGGCACGGGGACGGAGGATTATTTCTGCGGTTCGTACGATTTTGAAAACCAGAAAACACACCAGTATGAGGAGTTTACAACGCCTTATGCCGGGCTGTCCCAGGTCATCCGGCCGGATGGGGTCTATCAATCCCAGCAGCGTTTCAGCATGTACCGTTGGCATATTACCGATCCCATCCGCTTTGAACGCGACCTGAAGGTGACCATCCAGGCGCTGGGATGGCGCTCCGGCGGGCGTTACCTGCCTTTGCAGGATGATATTGCCTCCGTTGTGTTTTGGTATCAAACGCTTCCGCAGGCCGCCTTCCCGGCGCTGCCGGATAAGGATTCGTTGGAAATTATCTGATTGTTGGCAAGCAATCAGGGCATGCTGGCCTGGCGCTATGGCGCCAGGCCTTTTTATATGAAACGCAAAACTTTATGCTGGGGAAAACGGCCGGATATTGCCTGGAAAAAGTCGGTATGGGGCCTTTTAACTGTATTTTGCCCCTTGCATACCGATAAAAGGCGGTCTACAATGTTTAATTGATGGGGCTGGCATAGCCAATGGCGCCCATAAAGCCTTTTCGGCATGGAGGGAGAGGGTACAATATGCGTTGGGGGATTATCGGAACCGGCAGTATCGTCAGGCGCATCTCAAAAAGCTTTGAAGCGGTAGATGGGCCAACGATATATGCCATTGCCTCCCACAGCCAGGAACGGGCCCAATGGGCGGCCAACACCTATGGAGCCAAGCGTGGCTATGGCAGTTGGGAAGAGCTGGTTTGCGATCCGGATGTCGAGGTGGTGTATGTGGCTACCCCGCATCATGAGCATCTGCCGGCTACCTTGCTGGCGCTTGAGCACGGGAAACCCGTGTTGTGCGAAAAGCCCTTTGCCATGAATGCCGCACAAGCGCAGGAAATGATTGCCTGCGCAAAAAAGCGCGGATTGTTTTTGATGGAAGCCATGTGGACGCGCTTTTTGCCGGTGATGCAGCAGGTAAAAACCTGGATTGCGGAGGGGAAGATCGGGCAGGTGCGCCAGGTGATGGCAGACTTTGGTTACCGCAGCCCTATTGATTCCGCCAGCCGGATCTTTAATGCCGCCATGGGCGGCGGCGCTATGTTGGATGTCGGCGTGTATCCGGTTTCCCTGGCCATGTGGTTGCTGGACGGTGTACCCAGCCAGATCAAAACCGTATCGGATATCGGCCAGACCGGGGTGGACGAACAATGCGGTGTGTTGCTGGGCTATCCGGACGGGGCATTTGCCATGTGCTCCGGCGCCATCCGCACGGATACCGTGCAACAGGCCATGATCTATGGAACACATGGGTATATCAGCATTCCTTCGTTTTGGAACGCATCGGAGGCTACCCTGGTAACCGCCGATGGTGGGCGCCAAAGCGTATCTGCCCATATGAAGGCGGAAGGCTTTGAATATGAACTGCTGGCCGTGGAGGCCTGCCTTTCGGCCGGGAAAACCCAAAGTGAAATCATGCCATGGGAAGATACGCTTCGTGTTATGCGGGTACTCGATATCATCCGTGGGTTATGATATAATAAGCAATCTTCGTATGCAGGGAGAGAGCAAAATGGCCAATTATCATTATTCCACCCGTGGTACCTGTTCAAGCGCCATCGATATCCAGCTGGAGGGCACCGTTATCCAAAATGTCAGCTTTACCGGCGGTTGCAATGGCAATCTTAAGGGAATCAGTGCGCTGGTTAAAGGGCGCGAAGCGGGGGAGGTTATTGCCCAGCTGGAAGGAATGCGCTGCGGCGGCAAGCCAACCTCCTGCCCCGATCAGCTGGCCCAGGCGCTAAAAGCGGCACTGCAATCCCAAAATACATCGGTATAGGTAAGCGCTTCAATAACACCGGCCGCGGTTAAAAGCACAACCCTATCCGCCTATAATCCCATGACGATTCGCAACTGCGTTTGGTTATGGGATTTTTTTGTGCCTGGCTAAAGTGTTGTTTTCTGACGGTTCCTGTCGAACAATATTGAAAAATGGAATAATTCAGTATATTTTATTTCGCGAAAGATTTGCTTTTAGGAAATTTGGGTATTATAATAGAACCAGAAAGTAATGAATATCCCCCAGGCTGTCTTGCGGCGATGCTGCCGTGGATAGGGCAGCTGCCACCTGGGAAGGGACGGTTCTATGATCTGAGGCCATGGGCTGCATAGAGGCTAAAAGAAGAATTGTATCCCCGGATACAAATGCGGGCGCCGGCCTCCGATGGCCGGAGAAAGGAAAAAATGATGTCTCTTACCAAAAAACATAAGCTGGTTCTGGTTGCTGTGGTCTGTATGCTGGCCCTGATGTTGCAGGGGGTTGTGGGGGCTTCATTGCGGGTGGATTACCCGGGTACGTCAGTGAAGCTTTCTAATGTAAGCGTACTGAGTACATCCTGGAAAATTGCTTGCACGTCTTCGTCAACTACTGAAGTATATGGGTATCTGGATTACAAAAAAATTAATACCGATACCTATATTACTGCGGATAGTGAGTACTGTGAAGGGGGGCGAAGCTACAGCCGTACCGCCCATGCTGAAAGCAATGATGGATGGGAAATTGGCATTGAGCCGGCATGGAATTCGCCTGTGGGTTATTTGATTGCTTATAACCTTGAATGATTTGTTTGTGGCATTTTTTCCCGGGCTGGATTTATTATTCAGCCCGGGAACTGCGGATATTTCTAGCTTGGTCGTTTGTATCACAACCGGTATTGGGGGAAAATGGAAATGCATCGTATACGGTTCGCAAAAATGCCATTGGCAGGTATTGTATGTTTGATCGCTTTTCTTGGCGGCTGCACGGCCACGGGCAGCCCGGAGCCCACGCTTACGCCCACTACAGAGCCTACGCCGGTTGTTTCCGCCACCCCGGCGCGGGAGTTGCGCTGGCCGGCCAACATCGATTTTGGTGCCATGCAGGGCAAAAAGATAGTTGCTTATTTATTTTCCGCGAATGCCAACCATAAATTGGAAATGGAGATGTGTGACGAGTTTTCGGAAAAATTCGGGGTGGAAATAGGCGGCATGCATGTCTCGCCAGACACATTGCCAAACGATGTTTCTCACCTGGAACTGCTAAAATATATAAGGGTTACCAGTGAAGGAAAGACAGTTCCAACTGTATGCGGATTTTATGATATTAATGGCAGCGATATAATGCCACAGGCTGCAATATTTGGCATGCTGCAACCCGTGGATCAGTGGCTGGATCCGCTGGATAATACATTTTTGCATGCGGCTCTGGATAGTACAAGTTGGCGTGGCAAGCATTATTGTCTGCAATTTACCATCCCCCACTATGATGATTCTTCTAATTTTGCCTATCCCTTACAGGCAATCTCATATAATAAAACACAATTTGCCAGACTAGGAATGGAGGAACCACTGGATTTATATCTGAAGGGGGAATGGACCTGGGACAGCCTAATCACGGCTTCCCGGCAGCTAAACAGAAGTAATCCGGAAGATACTACGGCATATCGGGGGTTTTATGTTAATGAAGAAGTGGCAATGGCTTTATTACGGCACAACGGCGCGCATCTTTTCGAGGAACAGGCGGGGGACTATAAAGTAACCCTCCAGCAGCCGGCTGCGCAGGAAGTTCTAACGATGTTGGCACTTGGAGTCAGCAATGGAGATTTTAAATATCGGAGAGATCAATACAATGAAGCATCTATGATGTATTGTGGCGGGTATAGAGGAACAAGCGAGCCGCCCTATACCAACGATGAATTTCAGGGTGTACCGCTGCCTTGTGGGCCTTCATCAGCTGTTACAAATTTAGGTTATATGTACCCCGACTATGCCGTGCTCCTCCAAGGGGCAGCCCATCCGGAGATCGGCTATGCCCTCCTGTGGTATATGGGCGCTTCCTATAAGCCATACCTCCCCATAGACGGTCGGAATATCCAAGGAACTATAGAATATAAGAATATTCCAAATGTTAATCGGTTTTATGAAGAAGTTTTTAGCAAGTTGGATAACGAGCGGATTGTGTTTCCCGATCCCTACAAAGGGGTACCCGGGCTGGAGGCACTCTACAAAGAAATGTGCCAGCGGATCTTTAAGGATGGCATGCCGCTGTCCCGGGCGATGGAGGTATACGTTCCGCACATGCAGCGGGCGCTGGATGCCTTGGTCATGGAAGCTGCGCCCGATCCATAACCGCACAGGGCTGGGTTAATCATATCTCCCGCATCTATCAGGCGCCGCATGTGGCGGAAAGCTTTCTTGTATATGTAAAAATAAAAGGCTGTAACCATTTTCCGGTTACAGCCTTTTGCCTGTATAAAGGGGAGATTGAGCCCGCCTTGCCTAGTCGATATCCTCTGACGGCTGATTAGGGGAAATGGAGGCGGACAACGCCTCGCGCAGTACGGGCAGCAAGCCTTTAGCCATGCGGTAATAGCCCAGATCGGTGGGATGGGAGCCGTCAACCGTACAGCTGTCCCGATCCTCGCCCTCAAAAAGGGTGCGGCCATCGATGTACCATACCCTGGTATCGCCCGCCCGCAGCGCAGCTTCGTATGTGGCGCGCACGACGGCGCGACGGATGGCAACCTCACCTACATAATAGGGGTTGGTAGCATCGGGCCGGGGCATCAGAATGATGGGCAGATCGGGCTGAGCAGCGCGAATAATATCGAAGAAAGGTTTGTGTGTATTGCGCAGGAACTCGGGGCTCGTGGCATTATGATCGTAATCGAAGACAAAAGCGCTCATTTCCTGCTTGGCCAGATAGTGGGCAATGGCCGGTTCCGCCAGGCAGCTTCCGGAAAAGCCCATGTTGATATAATCGTTGTTCAGCCAGCGCGAAACCAGGCTGATGTAGGTGTTGCCCGGCCTGGAAGCCGTGGCCCCCTGGGTAATGGAGGAGCCATAAAAAACAACGGGCTTGGGATAGGTGTAAGCCGGCGGCGTCGTAATGCGGCTGCCCTCGGCTACACCGATATACATTTCGTAGACCATATTATAGTTGGGCAAGTAGATCGTCCATTCCCGCATATCGCCCGGGTTGAAGGCACTGGCAGTGCCGCAGGCGATATCGGAGGAGTGATCCAGCGGCGGCAGAATGGTGCGGGCGACATAACGGCGTTGGCCCGCGCCGCCCAGGTATACATCAAACCCCGTCAGCGAGCGCAGATTGCTGTTTTCGCTGACGTTAAAGGGCTGTACCTTGGCCCAAACGGCGATGTAGGGGGAATCCGTATACACCCGTACGCGCATACCCGAGGGGCGCTTGGCATGCACCTGGGCGCCTTCGTTGATGTGAGGAAGCACTTCATCCGGCAAACGGATGAAACGGTGGGTTTGGCGCCCTTCCGGGCATACCCCGTGGATGGATACAGGGGAATCCCATACCGAGTAGAACACGGCATCCTGGGGGGCGTTATCGCCCACCCATTGGGGGCAATGGGCTGTTTTGGTTGCGATCATCGTGCGATCAGTCCTTTCCTGATTTTTAATCCGGAAGAGGGGAGAGGCCGGTATAAGGGGCGCATCCCCACTTGGGATAATCGGAAACCATCATAAAACCTGCCGCGGCATGGATGGGCAAACCGGCTGCATCGCGTTCGGCAAGGGCGCGTTGCAGGGTGGTTTTGGCCGATGCCTGGGGATCGGCTTCGCGGTCGCCAAAGGTATACCCCAATACATCGCCCCGGCCGGACAGGTGCGGCACGCGATAAAAGCTATCGCAAAAGGATAAAATATTGCTGTTTGCCGGCAGTACCCCATGCCAATAGGGGGCCAGCAGCCAGGAAACCGCCGTGATAGCCGGGAAGGATACTTCCGAGAAATGGGTATGATAAAACGCTATGGCCCTGCTGAGCGAAGCGGCGCAGGCATCGGCCTCCATCCGTCCATCTGCCGGCACATGAACGGCCAGTATCCGATCCCCCGGCGCCAGTACCTTTTCCCATTCCGGGCGGTTATAGCGGTATGCGCGGTGGATCAAGGTGCCGTCCGGCAGGATGGGAAAACCGGTGTATGCCCCGGGGCTTTCGGATAATACAGCGGTCCAGGCATTGTCATCCCATATATCACAGGTGCCGTCGATAAGCCCGCTGGCGGTATACCGCACGCCGGAGGGGGCCAACGCCGCAATACGCCCATTGCGGGTATTGCGCAAAACAACCGCCTGCACCTGGCTGGGCATGATCTGAAACTGCATCCGCCCCAGGCGGAACAGGCGCATTTGCATGTGATGGTTAAGCCAACCTGTTACCTGCACGCCGATATAGCCGGTTTTCTTGGTGTGGTTTCCAAACCAAATGGCAAAATCGGACAAGGTATCGCGCAGTACCTCCTCGCCAATGCCGCGGCGGCGGTATTGCTCGCGCAGGGTATCCAACTGGGATAAAAGGACGAGGGCAGGCCAGCAATCGGCATCCGGCCCCAACAGCTCGCGTCGCTGTTCCATGGTATGGGTTAGAACCGGGGTTTCGGTTACCGGGCTTGTCAGGCGCGCACAATCCTGTTCCCATACTGCAACCCACTGCTCGTTATCGGCAATCTTGCAGGCAAGGCGGCATAAAGCCTCCAGCTGGGGCTGGTTTAGGCCCATCAGGGCATTGGCCTGCTGCAAAAATGCCCGGGAAAGCCAACGTGGGGGCATGGAAACTCCCTCCTTTTGGGGCTTATCATACCCGTTTATGGGGTGGATTGCAAGCATAGCGCCTGCCGGCTGGGGTGCTGGCCCCAAAGAAGCCGGGAATGGGGGATTTGTTTAATTGAAAAAGATGTAAAACCGCTATCCCAATGGCTGGTTTTTACAATAACAACGATAAATTGGCCCTGCGGATATGGTATAATGCCCATAGCAAAGGAAATGGGGGAAATGGACATGCAGCTTTCCTATGGCCTGGCGCACGAAAGCGATAAGCTGATTTGGAGCAATTTGCGTAAACTGGCACAGGATATCGCCAACCTGCCACAAAGCAGGTGCCTGGATATGGGGCGAAACGATTGGTCGGCTTGCCAACTGTGGCTGTGCGGCGATCAGCCCTATACCGTTAACATCGCGGATACGCCCTGGATTTCACATCGCCTTCACTCGGTACACATCCGGGTGGAAGTGGTGTGCGATTTGCCGGTGGAAACTTGCTTGGTGGGCATGATTGGCGATGACGAGCGCACGATGAAAGCCGATATCCTGCTGTCTCAAACCGCCATTGAGCGGGAGGCGTTCTACCCTCAGGCCGTATGGGTAGAGGTTAAGACGGCGGAGGATACCGCGCCCGGCCTGTATCATGGCTGTATCCGCCTGTACGAAAGCCAGGGGCTTTTGGGCGAGCAATGTGTGGCGCAACTGGCATTTGATGTGAAGGTGCATGATATGCGGCTGGATAGCCCGCAGGAAAACCCTTTCCGTCTGGATTTATGGCAGCACAATTCCAATATTGCCCGCAAGCATGAAGTAGCCCTGTGGAGTGACGCACATTTTGAAGTGATTGAACGCTATATCGCATCCTTGGCTAAACTGGGGCAGAAATCGGCTGTTCTTATCGCTTCGGAAATTCCTTGGGCAGGCCAGGCCTGCGAGCAGCGCGTCAATACGCCGGCCAACCTGTTTGAATATGCCATGGTGCGGATTTCCCGGGAAACGGATGGCACCTTTACCTATGATTTTAGCCCCATGGAGCGCTATCTGTCGCTATGCGAAAAATATGGTATCGCTCAGGAAATTGAAGTCTGTGGCCTGATGGGCGTATGGGGAAGCGAGCGGGATGGTTTCGGCCGGTTGGCGCCCGATTATCCGGATGCCATTAAACTGCGGTATCTGGACTGGGCGACGGGATGCTACGATTACATGCGCACCGCCCATCAGATCGAGGAATATATCCGGGCGCTGGAAGCCTTTTTTATCGATACCGGCCGCATCGGCCGTGTACGCATTGCGGCGGATGAGCCTTCGGACGAGCAAAAATACCGCGCAACGTTGGAGCATATGCGCGCCATTGCGCCAAGCTTTCAGTTTAAAGCTGCCATTGGCGGGGATTTTATTGCGCCCTTTGCCGATGATTTATCGGCTTTTGTGCCTTATATCCGTGGATTGAGCGCCTGTTGGGATGAAATTGCCGCCCAGCGGGCCGCCCATCCCGATAAGGTATGGCAATGGTATGTATGCTGCGGCCCGGATCATCCCAATACGTTTATTAAAAGCCATTTGCTGGAGGCACGCTTTATCGGCATTTTAACGGCCTATCTGGGGCTGGATGGCTTCCTGCGGTGGAATTATACGGTGTGGCCGGATAAGCCGCGCGAGCAGATTGCCTATGGCGATTGGCCTGCCGGGGATACAAACTTTGTTTACCCGGCAGCTAATGGCTATCCGCTGTTATCCCTGCGCTGGAAGGCCTTGCGCCGCGGTATTGATGATTATGGCCTGCTGATGCGCCTGAAGGATAAAAAAGGCCAGGCCGCCATGGCCGGCG
>JAQXFY010000091.1 GCA_029006015.1 bacterium | reverse complement strand
CCATGTTCTTTGTTATGCTGGGCTGGGTGATTTTCTATTATGTGGATTTCGGCCAGTTAAAGGTATGCCTGCAAGCGCTGTTTACCCTGCAAAACGGATGGATCGGCGCGCAGGCCGGGCCGCTGGTTGTGGGATATCTGCCCATCCTGATCATCGGCATCGTGGCCTCCACCCCGCTGGGCGGCTGGATATACGGCCGTGTCAAGGCGGCAAAGGGCATCGCCTGGGCGGAATGCGCCTATCTGGTGGTGGTGCTGGGGCTGTGCCTGGCGGCGCTGGTTAGTCAGACGTACAACCCGTTCATCTATTTCAGGTTTTAAGGAGGGGTACACATGCAGAAAAGACGCAACCTGGCCATTGTTCTTTTGTTTTGCGCTTTTTTAACCGTTATACCGGTTTGCCTGTTTGCCCTGCCCAGCCAGCAGTTTTCAGGAAACGAGCGCAGGTATCTGGCTAAATTCCCCAGCCTGGTCTGGAAGGATATCGCCTCCGGCAAATTTGGCACGGGTATCGAGGAATATATGGCCGATCATGTGCCTGGGCGCACCTTCCTGGTTGGCCTGCAGGCTTATATCAAGCGCACCGACGGCCGCCAGGTGGGGGAGGATATCCTGGCGGGTAAGGATGGCTTTTTGTTTGAAGCGCCATCCAAGGTCAACGAAACATCGCTTGAAAAATCCATTAACGCCATCAATGGCTTTTCGCAGGCCATCGGCCAGCAGCTGACGCTGATGCTGGTGCCTTCCACCGGCTATATGCTGCCCCAAAAGCTTCCGGCCAATCACATGCCCTATCTGGATGAGCAGGTGATGCAAAAGTTCCGCCAGGGTACGGCGGGGCAGACGCAGTGGGTGGATCTGGCGCAGGCCCTGGCCCAGGGCGGAGACGGCGCCTATTACCGCACCGATCACCACTGGACCAGCCTGGGGACGTGGCTGGGATACCGTGCGGTGGCCGAACAGCTGGGTTTGCAATATTATGACCGGCAGGATTATCAGGTGGAGCGCTTTGACGGCTTTCACGGCAGCACCTGGGCGCGCAGCGCGCTATGGCTGACGCCGGCGGAAGGCCTTGAAATGTGGCGCGCGCCGGGCGATTACCAGGTGGAAATTACCGATGGCAATATCCAAACGGACCAGCTGTTTTTTACCGATAACCTGTCCACATACGATCCGTACACGGTCTTTTTGGATGGCAACCATTCGTTGGTTCGCATTACCAACAAGCAGGCCTTAAACCCCGGCAAAAAGGCGCTGGTTATCCGCGATTCCTTTGGCAATAGCCTGGCTTCCTTTCTGGCGGGCAGCTGGGAGGAAGTGGTGCTGGTGGATTTGCGGTATTACAAACAGCCGCTGTCGGAACTGTGAGCCCAGGAGCATTTTGATGATATCCTGGTGGCCTACGGCGTCAATAACCTGATTAGCGATACCAACCTGATCTGGCTGCGGTAAGGCACATGGCGGAAAAAACGGCAGCCTGCCGGAAACTCCAAAAGCAAGAAAATGCGCGTAACCGGTGGATACGCGCATTTTTTTATCGGGCAGGGTTGCCGGCGCCCGCGGGGATAAGCGGGGCAGGCGAAAAAGAAAATGCGGGGCTACAACATCAGCTTTTTCTTTAAAAGCCCGGCATCGCCGTTAAAGATATACCCATCCATGCCCAGGGCTTTTGCGGCGGCTACGTTATCGGCGCGGTCATCGATAAACAGGCAATCGGCAGCGGCAAGGTGGTAAGTATCCAGCAGGTAGCGGTAGATGGCGGCATCCGGCTTGGCCATGCCAAGTTCCGCCGAGATGACCAGCCCGGAAAAGAGCTTTAAAAAGGGAAACTCCCCGGTGTGGCGGGCAAAATGCACGGGGGCATTGGATAAAAGATACAAGGTGTTGCCGCGCGCAACCAGCTGGGGCAAAAGCTCCAGCACCCCCGGTATGGGGGGCAGATGCTTATGCCAGGTGGCAAACAGATCCTGCGCTGCCTGGTGCAGGCGCAGCGGCAGCCGGGCGCAGCAGCGCGCGATATAGGCGTCATAGGCCAGGGCGCCTGCGTCGATCAGCGCCCATTCATCAAAGACGGCGTGGCAAAGCGCATCGCCATCCTGGGGGCTGTGGGTATACTGGGCGGCAATGTAGGCGGGATCAAAGCGGCCGAGCACATTGCCAAAATCAAACACAATATTTTTCATACCGGTTTCCTTTCGTGGCCGGGGATCAAGCCGGCGGCCAGCCTATTGTAGCATATTCCGTGGGAAGTGGAAAAATTGGGGGCGGCGCCTATAACCTGTGCAAGGTATGCAATGGATGGAATATGGCGCCCGGCTTACAACCGGCCCGATAAGGGCAAAACGAAAAATCGATGCCTGCCGGGGCAAGCTGGCACCCGATGGCAATCAAACGCCCGCCATGCAGCCTTTGTGCGGCGGCGCCCGGAAGATGGGCGGAAACTGGTTAAAGGCATTGCGTTTGGGCGCCGAAAGGCCGCTCCGGGGCCTTTTGATGGCAGGAAAGGCTAAAAGGGGTGTAAGCGGCGCAGGATACCAATCGGTTTTTAACCCTGGAAATAAAAAAGGGTATAAAAACCATGGCTTTACAGATGCTATGGGATGTGATAAAATAAAGTTCGCTTTACAGCGATGGCCCCTGCGAGGTTTCAGCGAAGCTCCGACGCGTGCTTGGCAGGTGGCGGCCAGTTAATTTAAGGGAGGATGTATCACATGGATGCACAGCGCAAGCAAGAGATCATTAACCAGTTTGCCCGCGGTGAGGGCGACACCGGTTCGCCGGAAGTGCAGGTTGCCCTGCTGACCGAGCGCATCAACCACTTGAACGAGCACCTGAAAGCCAACAAGCGCGATCACCATTCGCGCCGCGGCCTGCTGATGATGGTCGGCCGCCGCCGTGGGCTTTTGGATTACCTGCAGCGCAAGGATATCGAGCGCTACCGCGCTTTGATCGCGGCGCTTAACCTGCGCAAGTAAAGACAGCCGTCGGGCGGGGAATCTCCCCGCCTTTGGTATGTTGGCCCCGGGATGGGGTGCGGGCGCGCGACGCCCGAGAAGGAGTGAGAGGCAGAAGATGAAAAAAGTATTCCAAACCCAACTGGCTGGCCGTACGATAACGGCCGAAATCGGTGCCCTGGCCGGGCAGGCTGGCGGTTCTGTGCTGATACGCTGCGGGGATACCGTGCTGCTGGTTTGCGCCACGATGAGCGCCAAGCCGCGCGACAACATCGATTTCTTCCCCCTGAGCGTGGATTTTGAGGAAAAGCTGTATGCCGTGGGTAAAATCCCGGGCGGCTTTATTAAGCGCGAAGGCCGGCCCAGCGAGCGCGCGGTGCTGACTTCCCGTCTGATCGACAGGCCCATCCGCCCGCTGTTTCCCAAGGGCGTTTTCAACGATGTGTCCGTAGTGGCCACGGCGTTGTCGGTGGATACCAATATTCCGCCGGAAGTCTACGCCATGATCGGTTCCTCCATTGCGCTGAGCATTTCGGATATTCCCTTTGCGGGGCCGACGGGTTCCGTCGTGGTGGGGCGCGTGGACGGGGAGTATATCTTAAACCCCGATCTGGCGCAAAAAGAAAAATCCGATATGTACGTAACGGTTTCGGGCACCAAGGAAGCCATCCTGATGGTCGAGGCCAGCGCGCATGAGGTTTCCGAGGATGCCATGCTGGGCGCCATCCTGTTTGCGCATGATGCCATCAAGGAACTGGTTGCCTGGCAGGAAGGCATTGCCGCCGAGGTTGGCAAGCCCAAGCGCGTGATCGAAGTGGAAAAACCCGATGAGGGCTTTGTTGCCGAAGTGGAAGCCTTTGCCGGCGAAAAGTTGGATTGGGCGCTGGATACCTTTGACCGGGAGGAGCGCCAGAACCGCTCCGCCGAAGTGGAAGCCGAAGCCATCCAGCATTTCGAGGAAAGCCGCCCCGGCAGCGCCAAGGAAGTATCGGGCATCATTTATGATATGACCAAAAAGCGGGTGCGCCGCCGCATCCTGGAAGATGGCGTGCGCCCCGATGGCCGCAGCCTGACGGAGATCCGCCCCATCTGGTGCGATGTTGGTTTCCTGCCGCGCACGCACGGCAGCGGCATCTTTACCCGCGGGCAGACCCAGGTTATGACCATGGCCACCCTGGGCGCCCTGACGGAGGTGCAGCGCATCGACGGCCTGACCGAAGAAGACTGCAAGCGCTATATGCACCACTACAACATGCCTTCCTATTCCGTGGGCGAAACCCGCCCTGCCCGTTCGCCCGGCCGGCGCGAGATCGGCCACGGCGCCCTGGCGGAGCGTGCGCTTGAGCCCGTGCTTCCCAGCGAGGAGGAATTCCCCTACGCCATCCGTCTGGTCAGCGAAGTGGTATCCTCCAACGGTTCGACATCCCAGGCTTCGGTGTGCGGCAGCACGCTGGCGCTGATGGATGCCGGCGTGCCCATCAAGCGCCCGGTGGCCGGTGTGGCCATGGGCCTGATGCAGGATGCCGCCACCGGCAAGATCGCCGTGCTGACGGATATCCAGGGCCTGGAGGATTTCCTTGGCGATATGGACTTTAAGGTAGCCGGTACCGCCCAGGGCATCACGGCCATCCAGATGGATATCAAGATCAAGGGCATCAACCGCGAAATCCTGGAGCGCGCGCTGGCCCAGGCCCATGACGGCCGCCAGTTTATCCTGGGCAAGATGTTGGAAACGCTGCCCGCCCCGCGCGCCAAGCTGTCGCCCTATGCGCCTAAGATCACCAGCTTTGCCATCCATCCCGATAAGATCCGCGAGGTTATCGGGCCAGGTGGAAAGATGATTAACAAGATCATCGCCGAAACCGGCGTCAAGATCGATATCGAAGATGACGGCATGGTCTACATCACCACGCCCGATGAGGCGGCGGCTGCCAAGGCCAAGGCCATCATCATCTCCATCGTGCGCGAAATCCAGGCGGGCGATGTTTACCGCGGCAAGGTGGTGCGCATCATTCCCATCGGCGCTTTTGTCGAGCTGGCGCCGGGCAAGGACGGCATGATCCACATCTCCAAGCTGGCTAACCGCCGCGTGGAAAAGGTGGAGGATGAGGTGAATGTTGGCGATGAAGTTATCGTTAAGGTAACGGAAATCGACAAGCAGGGCCGCATCAACCTGATCCGCCGCGGCATTACCGAGGCCGATCTGGAAGCCTTTCAGGCCAGCCAGCAATAAGGTTTAGGAGCTGTATCGGCCCCGCCGCCCAACATGGGGCGCGGGGCCTTTTTTCAAAACCATGGGGCCTGTAAACCTGGCCGGCAGGCACAGCCAAAGGGCGGATGGCCTGCACCGGGCGAAGGGTTTGCGGTCTTTAGCGCCTTGTGGAGTTTTTTTCGGCCAATGTGCCGGGGAAAACAGACGGGCAACCAAACACCATTGCAGGGAGGTGGCGCCATGCGGCTGGATAAAATGCTATCCCATGCGGGGCTGGGCAGCCGTACCCAGGTGCGCCGCCTGATCGACAAAGGGCGTGTGACGCTGGACGGGGTGCCCCTGCTGGATGCCGGCGCGCAGGTGGAGGAGGGGGATGATATCCGTGTGGATGCAAACCCCATCGGCTACCGCGCGCAGCGCTATATTTTGTATAACAAACCGGCCGGGTTGCTGACGGCAGCCCGGGATCCGCGCGCGCCCACCGTTATGGATGCCTTGCCGCAGGCCTTTCGAGCCTCCGGCGTTATGCCTGTGGGGCGGCTGGATAAGGATACACAGGGCCTGCTTATTTTAACCAACGATGGCGAACTGGCGCACAGGCTGTTGTCGCCCAAAAGGCAGGTTTGGAAAACGTACGAGGCCAGGCTGGACGGCCCGGTGGGGCAGCCGCAGGTTGAGGCCATTGCCGCCGGGGTGGATTTGGGCGATTTTACCGCCTTGCCCGCTACGCTGGTGCCCTTGGAAGCAAACCGTGCGCGCATTATCGTGTGCGAAGGGAAGTTTCACCAGGTCAAGCGCATGATGGCGGCCGTGGGCCGACAGGTGCTGGAGCTAAAGCGCACCGATATCGCCGGTATACAGCTGGATGAGGCGCTGGAACCGGGCGGGTGGCGCGAGGCTACCCGGCAGGAACTGGCTATCCTGCGCCGGGCGGCAGGCATGCAGGTACCCGGCGCCGATGGATTGGCAGGGCCTTAACGATAGGCGGCGGTATTTTGTTGCAAGCTGCTGCATCTGCTGTGCCGGCCGGGTTTTTATTGGCCAAACGGCATCCGGGAACATCCAAAACATGCCGGCGGCAGTTCGGCCCATCCAATGCCCCTGTGCCGGGGCAGGCGCCGTGCCCATCATCAAGGAGGGATCAACCGTGGCGGAGCAGTATTTTACGCAAACGCCCCAAAGCGCACATGATGAAAGAAACGTAAGCTTTTGCTTTGCCGGGCGTACCCTTCACGCCAAGACGGATGCAGGCGTGTTTGCGCGCGGCGGGCTGGATATGGGCACGCGCGTGCTGGCGGAAGCGCTTCCGGCGCTTTCGGGCCGGGTGGCTGATTACGGCTGCGGTTGGGGCGCGCTTTCACTTTGCGTGCTGGCGGCCAACGGCAACATCACGCTGACAGCCATCGATATCAATGAGCGTGCGGCGGGCTTGTGCCGGGAAAACCTTGCACAAAACGGCTTGCAGGCCGATGTGCGCGTGGGCGATGCGGCTATGCTGGAAGGTCCGTTTGATACGGTTATTTCCAACCCGCCTATCCGCGCGGGGAACGCGGTGCTGCATGCGTTGTACGAGGGTGCCTACCGTGCGCTGCAGCCGGGTGGCAGTTTGTATATCGTGGTGCGCAAGCAGCAGGGCGCCCCGTCAACGCGGGATTATCTCAAACGGTTATATGCCGCTGTGGAGCTGATCGCGCGTCAGGGCGGATATTGGGTGCTGAAAGCGACAAAATAAGGATATCCTGTATGCAATTGGGAGGCTCTGACATGATAATTGAAAAAACCATGCCTTCAGGCGTCCGTGTGGTGGCGGAGCGTATTCCGCATTTTCATTCGGTTACCGTGGCGTTTTATGTGCGCGCCGGGGCGGTGACGGAGGGGCGCGGGCAATCGGGCATGTCGCATTTTGTGGAGCACATGGTTTTTAAAGGCACCAATAAGCGCTCCTCCGTGGAAATTTCGCAGGCGCTGGATGGCGTCGGCGGGCAGCTGAATGCCTTTACCGCCAAGGAGTGCACCTGCTTTTATGCGCGCGTGATGCGCGAGCATCTGGCCCTGGCGATGGATGTTATTTCCGATATGCTGCTGGATGCCAAGCTGGATATGGGCGAGATGGAAAAAGAAAAGGGCGTTGTGCTGGAGGAAATCCGCATGGTGGAGGATACGCCCGATGATGTGGTGCACGAGCTTATCAACGATGATTTTTTTGCCGGGCATCCGCTGGCCAAGCCCATCCTGGGCACGGCCCGGTCCGTCAAGGCGTTTACATCGGAAAAATTGCGCGAGTATATCCGGCGCTTTTATGGCGCCAACAACCTGGTGGTATCCATCGCCGGGGATTTTGATCCTCAGCAGCTGGATGCCCTGTGCGACAGGTTACTGGCCGCTTGGCCCAAAGCGGGCAAAACCCGGCCGGCCGGCGTGCACGAAACCGGGCCGGCGGGCCAGGTGGTGGTGCGCAAAAAAAGCGTGGAGCAGGTGCACCTGTGCCTGGGCTACCCCGGGCTGAAGCTGGGGGACGAGGATGCGCATGCGCTGCTTGTGCTCAATAACATCCTGGGCGGCAGCATGTCCAGCCGGTTGTTCCAACGCATACGCGAGGAACGCGGCCTGGCCTATTCGGTATATAGTTATCCCTCCTTTTACGCAACCGGCGGGCTTATGACGCTATATGCCGGCTGCGCGCCCGACCGGGCGCTGGAGGTGGCGCGTCTGATGAAGCAGGAGGTTGCCTCCATCGCCGATTTTACGCAGGATGAATTCCAGCGGGCCTGGCAGCAGATGCGGGGCAATTGGGCACTGGGGCAGGAAAGCACCAATGCGCGCGCATCCTCCATGGGCAAGGCGCTGCTTTTGCTGGGGCGCGTGCTCAGCGATGACGAGGTTTTTGCCCGCATGCAGTCCGTCACGCCCGATCAGGTGCGCGCGGTCATTGATAAGTGCATGAAGGCGAGCCCGCATGCCGCCCTGGTGGGGCGTGTATGCCCGCAGGATGACGTTATTAAATTTTTGCAGCAGGAATAGGAGAGGCATTTTATGGGGGACAAGGACCGGTTGGAGCGGCTGTTTGACATGCAGGCCGCCTTTGACAGCGAGCTGGTGGCGGCCCGCCATCTGGAAGGAATCGGCATGGAAGAATGGATCCAGCGCGAAACGCTGGCCATGGTCAGCGAACTGGCGGAGCTTATCGACGAGGTTAATTTTAAATGGTGGAAAAACCCCAAGCCCGTGGATGAGGGCCGCGTCAAGGATGAGCTGGTCGATGTGCTGCACTTCTTTTTGAGTATGTGCCTGAAATGCGGCATGGATGCGGGCGAGCTTTTCGACCGCTATATCGAAAAGAATAAGGAGAATTTTGCGCGCCAGCAGGGCAAATCGCAGAAAAAAGGATATGAGGCGCCAAACGCTCGCTAGGCAAAAGGGGCCTGTTTTGTTATAATAAAACAGCCGAAATTGGTTTGCGTGCGCGTGGGCGGAATGTGTGTTTAACAGGGGCAGCCCTGTTGGCCAATGGCATGCAACGGCCTTGGGCATGATGGCACGGTGTACCGCGCGGTTTTGATGCCCGCCGCCCTGCAGGGGCCGGCAGATCAAACCCATGCGGGGTACCAGGCGCCGCTTATGATGCGGTTGGCTCTGCATGGGAAACGGGGCTTATCATGGCCATATTGGCTCTGGCGGCGCCGCAGGGCGCCGGGATACAACGGGCCGGGAAACGCCTGTTGGCACAATCAAAAGGGGAGGGAATGCGATGCGTAGGCGCAGCGTATATGCCATCGGAATGCTGGCACTGATGTTAACGGGGTGTTTGGCTTTTAGCGGTTGTAAAAAAGAGGAGCCGCATCCTTTGGCGACCATCACCATGAAGGATGGCACGACCGTGCGGGCGGAGCTGTTCGAGGATGTATCGCCCAATAGCGTTTGCAATTTTATCAAGCTGGCCAACGAAGGATTTTATGATGGCACCTATGTTATCGGCGTGTTTCATAATGCCCTCATTATGGGCAGCCCCACCGGCGATAAGCAGGGCAATGCGGGGTATGCCATCAAGGGGGAATTTGCCGCAAACGGCTTCGATAATTCCGATACCAAGTTTGATCCCGGTACCATGGTGATGTATCGCTTGGGGGATTATAACAGCGCTTCGTGTATTTTCCAGATCGTCACCGAATCCAGGCCGGAGCTGGTTACGCGCTATGCGCCCATTGGCAAGGTGCTGGAAGAAGATTTGGAAAAGCTGGATATCATCGCGGATGTGGACAGGGATTATGCCGGCGTTCCTGCGCAGCCGGTCGTGATCGACAGTATTCGCGTGGAAACCTATGGGAAAACATACCCGGCACCCGAAACGGTACCTCTGGCGCAATAACAAAAGGCCGGGAAATTGTTCCCGGCCTTCTTTTATGGGGTTACAGCTGGTTGGATAGCTGCTGCATGCTGTCCTTGATGCGGGAAACCTCGCCATCGGATGCATCCTGGGTGGGGTACCAACCGCGGGTATGCATGGCGGAGAATACTTCAAATTCATCGCACAGGGTATCTTTAAGGTGGTTGCCCAGCATATGCCGCAGCGCCGGGCATGAGCATTCCGTGGCGTGTAAGGTATACAGGCTGCAAAGCTGTTTTTCTTGGCTGAGCAGATCGCAGAGGATATCGACCTCGCTTAAATTTTGAATGGTCTGCATGGCGGTGACGGCCCCCTTACTGTTGGCTGGTGAGGTAGGTGTTCAGGCTGTTGAAACGGTTGCGGTGATGCTCCGCCAGCTGGGCGGCCAGCTGCCTGAGGTTGGGATCCAGCAGCTGCTGCTCATAGAGCGAACATTTTTTGGCAGCCAGCGCTTCGGCGTTCATCTGATCGTTAAGGATACATAAATTCCCGGCTTCGATCTGCGGCATAAAATCGCCTCCTCAAACGTTTGGGATTAGTGTGCGAGATAACGGCGGGATTTATACAAAGGGGGACATGCGGGCATGTTATCGGTAGCGCCATCCCAGAACAATCGGAACCGGGTTCAAATTGAGCTGGACAGTGGCGAGGTGTTTGAATTGCCCAGAACACTGGCTGCCCGGCATGGGCTGCTAAAGGATGGGGCGGAAGCAACGCCCCAACAGCTGCGCCGCATTTGCCAGGAAGAGGGCCGGTTTGCACGGGAAAAGGCCATGGATTACCTGGCCCGGGCCGGGCATACCACCATGGAGGTGCGCCGTTATCTGCACCGCCTGGGGGTGGGGGAAGAGGCCGGCCAGGCGGCAATTAAGCGCATGCTGGAATTAAAATACCTGGATGATGCAGCCTATTCCCGCCGGCGGAGCGAGCTGGACCGCGAAGCGGGCAAAAGCGTTCGCGCCACCCGCCAAAAGCTGCTGCAGCGCGGCGTCGATCGGGAAACCATTCGGCTTGCCGTGCCGGAGGATCCCGAGGGCGAGGCGGCCATTGCCCGGGAACTGGCCAAACAATTATCCAGGCGTTATGCGGCCCTGCCGGAGCAGGAGGCCAGCCGCAAAGTGGCCATGAGCCTGGCCCGCCGCGGTTTTACGTGGGATACCATTCGCCGCGTTATGGATACGACGGGGTTTGATTTGGGGGAGGATATATAGCTGCCTTGTCTGCAAACACCAGGTAAGCCGCCCATGGCCATCAAAGGGCATGGCGGCTTGTTATGGCAAACAGGATGGATGGCGCCGGGCATCATGCCCGGCGCTTTTTATATGGGCGTGCAGGGAAAATTTCCATAAAAGGCTTTCCCGATCGCCCGGAAAGCTGTTTGAATAAAAAATGGCCAAATCCAAGCCTCCATGGCCCGGGCAGCCTTTGGCGGGCGGCGGATAAAGGCAGGGCATGCAAACAAATATCGCCTAAAAAGCCTAATTTTGCGGATTTTGGGGCAATGCTATAGAAAATGGAATTGTACAGAAGGGGCAGATAACATGCAATATCTTTGGACGCAGGGCGTGGATATGCCGCGCTTTCCCAGCCTGGAGGGCGATTGTCAAACCGATGTGCTGGTTATCGGTGGAGGCATGGCAGGCATATTGTGCGCGCATATGCTGCAGGAAGCCGGGGCGGATTATCTGCTGGTGGAGGGCGAGCGCATCGGCGGGGGCGTTACAAAGGGCACAACGGCAGTGCTGACGGCCCAACATGATACGCTGTATGCCGATCTTATTCAAAAGTTTGGGCGACAAACAGCAAAAGGATATCTGGATGCCAATTTGTGGGCGGTGGAGCATTTTCGCCACATGGCGCGCTTTTTTGCCTGCGATCTGGAGGATAAGCCTTCCGTTATGTATACCCAGCATAACCCTAAAAGGCTGGAGGAGGAAGCCAGGGCCGTGCAATCGCTTGGCTTTGAGGCAGCCTTTGAAAGCAAAACGCCTTTGCCCTTTGAGGTGGCCGGGGCGGTTATCTATCCGGCTATGGCCCAGTTTCACCCGCTAAAATTGATGGCGGGGGTATCGCGCAGGCTTCATATCAGGGAAAAAACCTTTGTCAGGCGCCTGGAGGGAACCCGGGCTTATACCGATAAAGGGATCATCAGGGCTAACAAGGTTATTGTGGCCACGCATTTTCCCTTTGTTAACCGCCACGGGGGCTATTATATGAAGCTGTTCCAGATGCGCTCCTTTGTATTGGCGCTGGAGGGGGCGCCGGATATTGGCTGCACGGCGGTGGATTCCGGGGAAAATGGATTTTATCTGCGCAATTATGGGGGGCTGCTGTTGGTGGGCGGGGGAGACCAGCGAACCGGCAAAATCAAGCAGGGATACGGGTTTGAGGCGGTGCGTGCCTTTGTGCGCGATTGCTTTCCCGGCGCCCTGGAAAAAATGGCTTGGGCCACCCAGGATTGCATCAGCCTGGACGGCGTGCCCTACATCGGTCCATATAGCCCCGCCATGCCGGGGGTATATGTAGCCAGCGGGTTTAACGAATGGGGGATGACTTCCTCCATGGTGGCAGCGCGGATGCTAACCGACATGGCCATGGGAAAACCATCGCCATTTGCCGGTGTGTTTTCCCCGCAGCGCAGCATGCTGCGCACCCAATTGTTTGTAAACCTGGGGGCGACGGTAGCCAATTTTGCCATTCCAACCCCAAGGCGCTGCCCCCATTTGGGCTGTGCCCTTAGGTGGAATAAGGCGGAGCATAGCTGGGATTGCCCCTGCCATGGCTCGCGCTTTGATGAAAACGGCCGGCTCGTCGATAACCCCGCCATGAGGGACAGCCATGTTTAAGCGGGGGTTTGAAGGCTGGTATTATAAACACCAAATCGGCGATAAAACCCTGGCTTTTATCCCGGGGCGGGCGCGGGAGGGCGCATTTGTGCAGGTGGTTACCCACGAGGGCGCCTGGCATTTTCCCGTGCCCACGCTAAGCGTTCATGGCGATACCGTGGCGGCCGGAAAGTGCCGGTTTGGGCCTGAAGGCAGCTGGGTGGATTTGCCGGGCATCCATGGGCACATTTGCTATGGCGCGCTTACCCCGCTAAAAGGGGATATCATGGGGCCTTTTGGCTTTTTGCCCATGGAATGCCGCCATGGCGTTATCAGCATGCGCCATGCCCTGCAAGGGGAAATGGTGATACAAGGCAGCCGCATGGTGCTGGATGGCGGGGTAGGCTATATTGAAAAGGACAGCGGTTATTCCTTCCCCAGCGCTTACCTGTGGCTGCAATGCAATGATTTTTCCAAGGCCTGCAGCATCATGGTGGCCATTGCCCGCATCCCCATGGCGGGATTGCACTTTACAGGATGTATTTGCGCGGCCACCTATCAAGGGCGGGAATATCGCTTGGCTACCTATAAAGGCGTGCGCATCCGCCAGGCCGGGCCGGCGTGTATCGACCTGGAGCAGGGCAAAATCCGGCTGCGCGTGGATATTACCGGCAGGGAAGAAGGGCAGGCCCTGCGCGCCCCCATACAGGGGCGCATGACAGGCCGCATCCGGGAATGCAACCGGGCCAGCGCCAGGTTCCGGCTGTGGGATGGCGGGCAGGCGGTGTTTGATATGGCCAGTACAAACGTCAGCCTGGAGTGCGTAGGCAAAATGCCGGATAAGTTTGGAGCGCCAACGCGGGCAGGGATATCATAAATCCGCCCTGGCGCGCCCATACTAAAGGCGAGGTGATAAACATGAAAAAATACCCCAACATGTATGATCTGCTTCGGCAGGAGCCCCAGGCCCTGGCATATTTTAATGAGTTGCCCGATTATGTTCAGGAGCAGATCAAATCCCG
>JAQXFY010000090.1 GCA_029006015.1 bacterium | reverse complement strand
AGCAGCGCGGCCATGGCGCCTGTGGCTTTTAAATCATCCGCCGTTACAGGGGCACCCTCCAGCGTTTGCGCCACCACGATGCGGCCCAGGCGGGTAACCAGATCGGCCACATCGGTGGCCAGGCACAGCGTGGCCATGACTTCGCTGGCTACGGTGATATCAAAGCCGTCCTGCCGGGGTTTGCCATCGCTGGGGCTGCCCAGGCCGATGATGATGTTGCGAAGCGCGCGGTCGTTCATATCCACGCAGCGGCGCACAAAGATGCGCTGGCTGTCGATGCCCAGCCGGTTGCCCTGCTGCAGGTGGTTATCCAGCATGGCGCATAACAGGTTGTTGGCTGCGCCGATGGCATGTAAATCGCCGGTAAAGTGCAGGTTGATATCCTCCATCGGGATCACCTGCGCATACCCGCCGCCGGCAGCGCCGCCCTTCATGCCAAATACAGGGCCAAGCGAGGGCTCGCGCAGCGCCAAGGCTGTGCGCAGGCCCAGGCGGGACATGGCATCCGCCAACCCGACGGAGGTGGTGGTTTTGCCCTCGCCGGCCGGTGTGGGGTTGATGGCGGTAACCAGCACCAGCTTGCCGGGCGCACGATCGGGAACCAGGGCGGGATCCACCTTGGCTTTGTCGCGCCCATAGGGAATGAGCGCATCGGATGGAATATCCAGCCGGGAGGCGATTTTATCGATGGGCAATATGGGGGTGCTTTGGGCGATTTCGATATCGCTTTTCATATCAGGCGGCCTCCTTATCATGATAAACAACAAAACTATTCTATCAGAATGCACTTTTAAACACAATCCAAAAAAGTGTGCTAAAATAGGGCATTCCAACGCGGATGACCGCGCCATGGAGGGGATAGCGATGTTTACCTGGCAAGCGCAAACAGGCGGCCGCTTTTTGAAAGGCGCGCTCCATACCCACAGCACCCGGTCCGACGGGCCGCTCAGCCTGGAGGATACCGCCCAGCGATACCGGCAGATGGGGTATGATTTTATGGCGGTGACCGATCACCGCAAGTTCTGGCGCGGCCAGGGTGTGCAAGGCATTACGCTGCTTCCCGGGCTGGAGGCCGATGGCGATATTTCCCGCAGGCCGCAGCGCTGCCACCATATGGTGGCCATCGGTTTGCCGCATAACCAGATGCAGGCGGATGAAGCCTTTCTGTCGCGCGAACTGCCCGATATCCAGGCTGCGCAGGATATGCTTTCGGCGCTGAAAAACCGGGGCAATCTGGTTGCGCTGGCCCATCCCAAATGGTCGCGCGTGCTGGACAGCGATTATCTGCCGCTGGAAGGGCTTTGGGCGGTGGAGGTCTATAACAGCGGCTGCCACCTGGAAAATGATACCGGTTATGCCACCGAAGCATGGGACAAGCTGTTGGCACAGGGAAAGCGCATCTTTGCCATTGCTACCGATGATGCACACCAGCTGGCCCATATGGGAAAAGCCTGGGTGATGGTGCATGCCGTGGCCAACACGCCGGAGGCCATTGTTTATGCGCTGCAAAATGGCCATTTTTATGCTTCCTGCGGGCCGGAAATTACGGAGTTTTATGTGCATGACGGCGTGCTGCATGTTTCCTGCAGCCCGTGTGCGCGCATTATTTTGCATAACCATATGATCTCGCGCGATCAGATGGTGTTTTCCCACGATGACAGCGGCGAGCCGGTAACCCAGGCCGCCTTTCCGCTTGCCGGGCGCACGGGCTATGTGCGTGTAACCTGCGTGGATGACCATTACCGCATGGCATGGTCCCAACCCATCTGGCTGGATGAATAGGGCATGGGTGAAACGGGCGCATACCCCGGCGGGAAAGGCCGCGCTGCAGCGGATATAGGATAAAAAGGGCGCAGCCACAAGCTGCGCCCTTTTTGTGATGATGCCAAAGGATAACAACGCGGCGCGCCGGGGCAGCAGGCCTAGCCGCCCTCGACGGCTGCTCTGTCCTGTGCCATGGCGGCGATAAAACGCCAAAGATCGTTTGGGGTAAAGGTGATATCTTTCAGGCGCTTTTCAACGGCATCGTGGATGGCGCTGTTAAAGGCTTGCATGATGGCCTCGTCATCGGGCGCCAGGCTGGCAACCAAGCTTTTCAGCTCCCCTTCCATGCTGTCCAAGCGTTTTGTGATTTCGTCGGCTAGGCTGGCGGATACCTGCTGGGTAAACTGGCCGTTGATCCATTCTTCCAGGTGGGCATCCAGATTTTCTTTTACAATGGCGTTGATCTGGGGCAGAGCAGCATCGGCCAGGCTTTGGCCCAGCGGCTGGGCGCAGCTTTCAAGGGCGGTGCCTACCTGCATGGCCATGATGATGGCGGCTGCCGCCAGGCCAATACACAACACAAGCGCACAGATGGATTTGATGATACGGGGCATTGGCTTCATCCCTTCTTTTGCCGGCTTTATGTGTAGTATGCTACGGATCGACGGGAATATGCCGGCAGTTGTGGTTGGGGAAAGGTTCGGGATATGGTATAATATAAAAAATTGCTGCGGAGGAGGGGTTTTATGTCCAAAGAAAAGAAGATGCGCCCGGTGCCTTATACCGTTACCGCGATTACCACCTGTGCCATGCTGATGGCGTTGGGCGCAGTGCTTAAAAAGTTTTCCATTCCGCTGGCGCCGCTGGGTTTTCACAGCCAATCGCTTAGCTTTTTGTTCTTTATTCCGATGCTGGCCGGTATCCTGTATGGGCCGATGCTGGGTGGGCTTGTCGGCATGGGGGCGGAATTGATCGGTGCCCTGGTGCTTGGAGCAACGACGGGGCCCTATTTCCCGGGCTTTACCCTGTCTGCCGCGCTGTGCGGCGTGCTGCCCGGGCTTGTTTTTATGAAGCGTACCCAAAGGCCGGCCTTCTGGCAGGTGGGGCTGGTGGTCATCGCCACCCAGTTGATTGCTTCGTTGGGGCTGAATACCTGGTTTATTGCTTATTTGCGGGCGCAGCCCTATCTGGTGATTTTTGTTTCCCGCGTGCCGTTGGCTTTGGCTACGGCGGCGGTTTATGCCGTGCTTATGCCCATCCTGCTGCGGGTTATTCCGCGCGTGTATACGCACTGGGAAGCCCCCGCTCCCAAGGAAAAGGCGGAAGATCAGACGGTATAAGGGCGGATATAAAGTTTATGATGAAGCAGCCATTCCCCGATGGGGGATGGCTGCTTTTTTTATAAA
>JAQXFY010000089.1 GCA_029006015.1 bacterium | reverse complement strand
CGGGGTAAACCCCATAAACGCCGATGGCCGTGCCGGCCCCAACGGGCCGGCAAGGCCATCTATTTTATTGCCAAGCCGCGCGCCTTACGCGGCCCACCGTTGCCCGGGCTTTGCATCTTCCGGCCGGCATCCCCCGGCACTTTAAAAAGCCTGGCCGGTTGCCCACGGCGCCCATCACGGCTGCACCGGGCAGCGCGCGTCACAGCGTCAGCGTGCCGTCGCTTCCCCACTGCTCAAAGCAGGAAAAGGTCATAAACACCTGGCCTTCAACGCCGCCAATCTCCTTTACCGCCCGGCTGGCCGCCTGGGCAAAGCTTTTTTTATACGCAACCTCGGCCTCGCCTTTTAAGCGGACATCGACAAACGCGCAATCCGGCTGCGCTTCACCCGCATAATACAGGCTTTGCCCATCCAGGATGGCCACCATCAACACGCTTTGCGTTTTGCCCGGGATCAAGCTGATGGCCTGCCCCAAAGCGGCTTTGAGCTGTTCTTTTTGGCTGTCCGCCAACTTTTTGGAAACCGTTACACCAACATATGGCACGGTAAGCCCCCCTTTATATACCAGATGGTGCCATTATACCGTTACCGGGCATCCCTGCCTACCCCATATGCATTGCATTTGGGCCTTGCACTGGCTAAAATAAAATTAAAGGGTTGTTTTACCGGGAACAGGAGGATACACCATGCAGATCAACCTGCCCTACGGGCGCGGCACCTTGCCGCTGGATATAGAAAAGGGACGGCTTACCGCCGTACTGGAAAGCCATCTGGGCACGGCGCCCACGCTGGATGGGCCCGCCGCCGTAGCCAAGGCGCTGGCATGCCCCATCGGCTGCCCGCCGCTTGCAGCACTGGCCCGGGGCAAACGCAACATCGTCATCCTGATCAGCGACCATACCCGCCCGGTGCCCAGCCGCATTCTGCTTCCGCCCATGCTCGATGCCCTGCGCTCCGCTTCGCCGGAGGCCCGAATCACGCTGCTGGTGGCCACGGGCTGCCACCGACAGACCTCCCAGCAGGAGCTGCGCGAAAAGCTGGGGGAAGATATCCTTTCCCAGGTGGAGGTTGTCATCCACGATTGCGAGGATACCGCTTCCCTGATCGATGCGGGCACCCTGCCTTCCGGCGGGCGTCTGCTGGTCAACCGGCTGGCGGTGGAGGCCGATTTGCTGCTGTCGGAGGGTTTTATCGAACCCCACTTTTTTGCCGGCTTTTCCGGCGGACGCAAAAGCGTGCTGCCCGGCATCGCCTCGCGCGTTACCGTACACGCCAACCATTGTTCCGCCTTTATCGCCAGCCCGTATGCCCGCACCGGCTGCCTGGAGGGCAACCCCATTCACCGCGATATGGAATATGCCGCCAAAGCCGTGGGGCTTGCCTTTATCCTGAATGTGGTGCTCAACGCGCAAA
This sequence comes from bacterium, assembly GCA_029006015.1. Lineage (GTDB taxonomy): Bacteria > Bacillota > Clostridia > Christensenellales > SUG1161 > SUG1161. The sequence goes on along the minus strand of JAQXFY010000089.1, from coordinate 3,012 downwards.
AGGGTATCGCCGCCGTTTTTGCGGGCGATCCTATTTTGGCCCATCGGGCGGGATGCGATTATGTATCCGATGCCTGCCGGGTGCCTGCGCGCATGGCCGATATCGTCATTACCACCAATGGCGGCTATCCGCTGGACCAGAACATCTACCAGGCCGTTAAGGGCATGACGGCTGCGGAGGCCACCTGCCGGCCCGGCGGCGTTATCATCATGGTGGCGGCGTGCCAGGATGGCCACGGCGGCGAAGGGTTTTTGCAAACCTTTTCCTCCCCCACGTCCACCCAACAATTAATGGATGGTTTCCTGGCCACCCCGATGGAGGAAACGGTAGCCGATCAGTGGCAATCCCAGATTTTTGCCCGCATTTTGCTTAAGCATACCGTCATTCTGGTCAGCCAGGCGCCGGATGACATGGTATCCGCCCTGCGCATGGTGCCTGCCCACAGCCTGTCGGATGCGCTGGCCAAGGCGGAGGCCATTGTCGGGCATGCAGCCGGCATTACCGTTATCCCGGACGGGGTATCCACCATCATCGCCCCGGATCCGGGGATGGGCCCCAAGGCGTAACCGCCCCCCGCAACAGGCGGGGCTTTGCGCCATGATCTCCATATAAAAAGAGGGGAACCGGCATGAAAACACTGGGCAATATTCTCTGGCTGCTTTTAACCGGATGGCTGCTGGCACTGGGCTGGGCCATCAGCGGATTAATCTGGTGTATCTCGATTATCGGCATTCCCATCGGGATACAGTGCTTTAAGTTTGCCCGCCTTGCGCTTTGGCCGATGGGGCGCACCATCGTATACGGCGGGGGTGCAGGCAAGCTGCTTATCAACATTCTATGGATTATAATAACCGGCCTGACGATGGCGGTTTCCAATGCGTTGGCAGGCATCGTGTGGTGCATCACCATTATCGGCATCCCCTTTGGCCTTCAGTGCTTCAAAATGGCCAAGCTTGCCCTGATGCCGTTTGGCGCCACCATCCAAAAAATGTAGCCGCCCCCATCTATTGTGCAATGGTTTTAGCGCATATAAAAAGCGCCGTGTGCTGCACGGCGCCTTTTATATGCAGGGCCTATGGCCCCGCCCTGTACGGTTATGGATCGGGCACGGCCTCCATAACCAAGGCATCCAGTGCCCGCTGCATGCGCGGGATATATTCCTCCATCGCCTGGGACAGCGGCATGCCCTTGCCAAACATATCGATATACAGCCCGCCAAGCGCCTCGGGCAGCCCCGGAATTCCCTCGCAAATATCCGGGCAAATGATCTGATCCGCATGCTCCAGCATGCTTTCCATCGCCTGGTAATATCGCTTGAGGTGCTGCTTATCCTTGAGGTTGGCATCCCTTTCAAACCAGGTATCCAGATCCTCATCCGCCGGCGCAAAATTCCCAATGTACCACAGCAGCGCAAAGCCTATTTCCGGGTGGGGCGCCCCTTTCAGCAGCACCGAATAATAATCCGACACATAATAGGGATGGCTAATTTCACAGGATGGCCCTGTCGGCAGCGGCACCCCCATCCGCAATGTTTTGTCCCCTTCCGCCGTCGTGGTCGCGCCCATGATGGAGGGATAAAAACAGATGCTCGTCTGCCGGGCTGATTTTTCGCTCAGCGTCCTCATGCTGTTTTTGTATACAAAATCCCCGCTGTTTACCGCATCATTCAGGATGCCCAGCATTTCCTGCGCGGCGCGCTGCTGCAAGGTCACCTGCAGCTCGCCATTCTTTTCCTGATAGATATGCGCGCCATTAAAGCGCAGGGCGGCGGATACCAGTTCCCCGGTCATGGGCAGCCCCGTGGAAGAAGGCAACGCCCGTCCATCGGGGCCGATCTCATTAAACGCACGGGAAACCTCCCGCAGCTTATCCCAGGTCCATTCCCCCTTCAGATACAAATCAAAGGGATCTTCAAGGCCGCGCTGCGCCAGTTCGGATATTTTATAGGTGATTTTATAGCTTGTTGTCCCTTTGCGGTTGAGCGGGGAATGGGTATACTGCAAACAATAATGTTTCCCCCGCCAGCTGTTATTTTCCAACATTTCGGGGATAAACGTGTTATCCAGGGCATCCAACCATTTATCCACCGGTTGGAGCAAGCCCTGCATTGCTCCCTGAGGAATAACATTAAAGGATGCTATAGGCGATATTCCTGCAAATAGGGTAGGCGCGCTGTCGAGCACAACAAGGTATTTAATCATTTCCAAATTTTCCGCAAAGTGTTGATTGCTGGGCTTGTTATACCGGGAAACAGAGACGCCGTATTTCTGACAAAATTCTTCCCGGATTTGGGGAATATCGTATGCTTCAAAGAACGGATCAACGATGGTAATGCTTTTGCCCTGGAACTGCGTAAAATCAATGCCGGCCGGCCAGCGCACCTCCCGCGCCGGGGTGGCGGAAACAACCGGCGTAGGCTCTGTAGTGGGCGTAAGCGTGGACTCCGGGCTACCTGTGGCCGCGCAGCCGCCCAGCAGCACCGCCATGGATAACCCCGCTGCGCATAACACCTTTATCCGTTTAAACCGTTTCATGCAGTTCCCTCCCTGCCCCGCTTGATAGTGTTTTCCCCTGCCCGGGGCGCACTGATATCCCACCGATCAATCCGGATCGGGCACGGCCTCCATAACCAAGGCATCCAGTGCCCGCTGCATGCGGGGAATATATTCCTCCATCGCCTGGGACAGCGGCATGCCGTCCTTAAAAATCTGCGGGCACATTTCTTTGTAGAGTGCCTCCAGATTGGGCACCCCCTTGTAGGGATCGGGCAGCACAATCTGGTTTGCGTTTTCAAACAGATTGCTCAGCATTCCATAATAGCGTTTATGGTAAGGGATGTTTTTATAATTGGGGTCTTTCTCGCTGTACCATTCATCAACAGGCACGGGGGGATCATAAAAATTCCCCATATACCATAGCAGTGCAAAGCCAATTTCAGGGTTTGCCGTCCCGCTTGGCAACACACCATAGTGTTCCTGCATATAATACAGGTTTGCCGATGACGCAGAAGGC
>JAQXFY010000088.1 GCA_029006015.1 bacterium | reverse complement strand
CGCCACGGTGCCCGGCGGCACGCTGCGGGTGGGGGATACCACCTGCCCCCTGGAAGCGGGGCGGGAAGTGCGCCTGCCTTTGGGCTGATGCATGTATCCGGCAGGGCTCGCTCTGTCCCAAACGGGCGGCATAGGGATGCGGCTGCCGTTTGTTAAAAGGATACCGGCCTTTTCCCTGCTGGGAAGGGCCGGTTTTTTATACAGGGTGGAAAAACGCGGGAATGGATGGCGGCATGCCGATGCGGCCTTTGCACTGTTGCATTAAAACAAATAATCGTTATAATATACATAGAAAGGATGGGCGCTTGTCAAAGGCCGGGCGGATGGGGTATATCCGGCCGGTTGCCTGTCCAATATGCCTGTTTTATAAAGGAAAGGGGTGCTTTTATATGTCCAGGGGGCATCGGCTTTATTGGATATGCGGTATTGTGTTTGCCGCGCTGCTGGTGTATGGCGCCTTTTTTCTTGACAGCTTTTGGCCGCAGAGCCATTTTAACCGGGAATATAGCGGCCGGTATGTGCAGGGCACGCTTCAAGAAACAACGCTTGACGGCAAGGCGTGCAGCGAATTTTTATTGGATGAAACCGGCCTGCAATACCGTGCCAATATCCTGGTGCCGCCGGGCACCAAGGTTGTGGACTGGGTACAGGGCAACAAAGTAACCTATACGCTGGAGGATATCAAGCAGGCGGACGGCGTGCGCCTCATCCACAAAAAGCGGCGAAAAGATGATGCGATCGTGGCTAAAAAAATATGGCTGTATTTTGCGCCGGAGCCATCGGCTGTGCCCGAATAAAAATAAGCAGAGGGCGGATTTGTGTGGCCCGCCGGGTAAAGCCCGGCGGGCCATCGGCCTTTACCGGCATCCCATGCCCGGCCACTTTAAGCGGCGGGCCTTTTTTGCACGCCGGATGGGCGGTGCGAAAAAAGGGGGATGGCAGCCCGGCGCCCTGATTATGCCTGAAAAGCCGGGCAACAACCGGCGGAGCGGGGGATGGCGGGTTGCCGGCGGCTATCCGGCAAAAAACAAGCCCATGCACGCAGGCGGGGTGCGCGGCATGGGCTTTTCTGCGCCAACGGATTTTGGTACAATGCCAAAGGAAAGATGAAAAGGGCCGCGCCCGGATGCATGGCCATCTTAAAGCCAGGCCGGATGGCGATGGGCCCATGATAAAGGAGGGGGAAAAACATGCGCTATACCATTGGGGTGGATTTTGGCACCCTGTCTGCGCGTGCGCTGGTGCTGGATATCGAATCGGGCAGGGAGGTTGCGGTTGCCGCGCGCGATTATGCGCATGGCGTTATGGACCGCGAGTTGCCGGGGGGCATTCCCCTGGGGCCGGATTGGGCACTTCAGCAGCCGGCGGATTATCTGCAGACCATGGAAGGTGCGGTTGGGGAGGCGCTTAGGCTGTCGGCAATCGATCCGCAGCAAGTTATCGGCCTGGGTATTGATTTTACCGCCTGCACCATGCTGCCCACGCTGTCGGACGGCACGCCGCTGTGCTGGCAGGAGGGCTGGCGCGATCATCCCCATGCCTATGTTAAATTATGGAAGCATCATGCGGCTTCCCGCCATGCCGCGCGCCTCAACCAGCTGGCGCGGGAGCGGGGCGAGGGCTGGCTGGCGCGCTATGGCGGCGCTATTTCTTCCGAATGGATGTTTGCAAAAATCTATCAGATTGCCGATGAGGCACCGGAGGTCTATCGGGCGGCGGAGCGCTTTATCGAGGCTGGCGATTGGGTGATCTGGCAGCTGACGGGCCGCGAAACGCGCAGCGCCTGTCAGGCCGGCTATAAGGCTATATGGAGTGCGGATGAGGGCTATCCCAGCGAGGCGTTTTTTGCGGCGCTGCATCCCTTGATGGAGCATGTGATACAGGATAAAATGTGCGGCCCCATTTTGCCCCTTGGCGATTGCGCGGGCGGGTTGACCGCTGCCTTTGCCAAAAAGCTGGGTTTGCGGGAAGGCACGCCGGTGGCGGTCAGCAATGTCGATGCGCACGTTACGGTTCCGGCAGCGGGGCTGACCGGCGCGGGCGATATGCTGATGATTATGGGCACTTCCACCTGCCACATGCTGGTGGGGGAGGAGGAAAAACCCGTGCCCGGCATATGCGGCGTGGTGCGCGGCGGCATTCTGCCCGGCCTGCCGGGGTACGAGGCGGGGCAATCCTGCGTCGGCGATCATTTTGATTGGGTAAGCAAAAGCCTGGTGCCGCCCCAATACCATCACCAGGCCCAGGAAAAGGGCATTACCCTGCAGCAGCTTTTGACGGAAAAGGCAGCCCGGCTGCTGCCCGGGCAAAGCGGCCTGTTGGCGCTGGATTGGTGGAACGGCAACCGCTCCGTGCTGGTGGATGTGGATCTGACCGGGCTGATCCTAGGCATGACGCTGGCCACAAAGGCGGAGGATATCTACCGCGCCATTATCGAAGCGACGGCCTATGGCACGCGCATGATCGTGGAAACCTTCCAGCAAAACGGGGTGCCCGTCAAACGCCTGGTAGCGGCCGGCGGCATCGCGGAAAAAAATGCCCTGGCCATGCAGATTTATGCCGATGTCATGAACATGCCCATCTATCTGGCGGGCAGCCCCCAGGCGCCTGCGCGCGGGGCGGCCATGTTTGGCGCAGTGGCAGCCGGGCAAGCGGCCGGCGGATTTTCCGATATCGTTTTGGCCGCTGAAAAACTGGGCAGGATTAAGGAAAAAATCTATACCCCGGTGCCGGAGCATGTGGCCGTATACGATAAACTGTATCGCGAATATGCCGCCCTGCACGATACCTTTGGCCGGGGCGGGAACCATTGCATGAAACGCCTGAAGGCGCTTCGTGCCCAGGCGATCGATCGCGCCAACGGCATGGCGCAGCCATAATAAAGGGCCGGCGCATCAGGATAAAGCGGCTATTGCCCCCAATACCCGGGCGGCAATAGCCGCTTTTTATGCCGGCCGAACGGGGCGATGCCGCGGCCGATATAAGGGGCAAAACAGGTAAAGCGGTGGGGCGGCATCCCTGTTTTTATGTGCAGGTGGCGGATGGACCGAGGCGTTCATAGATTGATACCGGCAGAGAAATCTGGCGTGAAGGAGGAAATCAACATGAACGCAAACGGAGGCGGCGCCAACCATATGGCGCTGCGCGATTACGGGCCGCAGCCCTTGGTTATCCACATGGCCCATGCGGCCAGGCTCAATACCAATTACCGCACGGCTGTATGGACCGGCAGCCATTTGCAGGTCACTTTGATGAGCATCCCGGTTGGCGGCGATATCGGCCTGGAGGTTCATCCCCACCTGGATCAGTTTATCCGGATCGAAAGCGGATGCGCCCTGGTTAAAATGGGAAGCAGCCGGGAGAATTTGCCATGCTGCAAAAGGGCAAACGGAAATGACGCGGTTATTATTCCCGCAGGCACCTGGCACAACATGATCAATATCGGCAATGTGCCGTTAAAATTGTATTCCGTTTATGCCCCGCCGCAGCATCCGTTTGGTACAAAACATCAAACCAAGGCGATTGCCGAGGCGGCGGAATAACCCAAAGGCCCAGGCTTGCTGCCGTAGATGCAACATCAATTAAAAAGAGCCCCCCCGGCGGGGGCTCTTTTAAACTGGCTTGTACCTGGCCGGTATGGTGCGGCGGCAGATGGATGCGCTACCTTCTGACGGTATCGGTATAATGCAGGATAACGGTATCCTGCTGCCCGCCCTGGCGGTAAACCAGGTCCAGCCCGCCATGCCCCATGTGGAAAAAGGCATAGGTGTGGCGGCAGGGATAGCGAAAAACCTCCTGCCCATCGGCTACCACGCTGATGTGCTTGCCGTCCGGAATGCTGACCTGCACGCGGCGGCCCAGCTGAAGGGCTTCCCCTTCGGGTTGGCGGCGGGCGGCATTATGGAAAATATGGCCCAGCACCTGCCGCTGCACCGATGGGTTATCCAGCCGGTTATCGCGGTTGCCCTGCATCAGCGAGCGTTTGCGGGATGTAAAAAGGCCCATATGGCCGGCCCCCCTTTTCTGGCTAAAGAAAATCTGCTTTCAGCATAGCGTTGGCGGGGCGGTTTGTCAAACCCGGCCGCAGATAAAGGAAAGCCTGTTTCGGGTGCATGGAGGGCACAGGGGGCGGGCGATAAAAGTTTCACGCCATCTTCCCCATGGCCCGCAGGCAGATATGCTATAATAAACCCAAACAGCCGGAGGGAGGGGTAACATGGCTAAGGATAAAAAACGCCGCCATAGGCAAAAAACGGTAGAGGACGGCCTGTTTGAGCTGCCGGAGGAGCTGCGCTTTCTGGAAACCGGCGAGGCCGATCCGCTGGCCCCGCCCCCGGTGGATGACCGGGTAGGCGCCCTGGGCCAAGCCTCCGCCTCCCAGCAGGAGCTGGCTTCCCTTCAGCAGGCGCTGCGCGAGGATATCAGGCCCTCGCCCCAAACGCTGCCCATGGGTGGGCTGGCCGGTCAGCGGGCAGGCAATAACGCCAGAAAACAGGCAAGCCCCAGGAAAAATAGCCAAAAGAGCAAAAAGCGGCGCTCGTGGATGGGCATCGGCATGGTGGCAGCCGCGCTGGTGGCACTTATTGTATTGGGCCTTACCCGCCCGCTGCGCCAGGAAACGGTGTATGTAGGGGTTCATGTCGATGGCGTGCACCTGGGTGGGATGACGCAGGAGGAGGTTCGGGCTGCGCTGGCCCGCATGGCCGATGCCCAGATGCAGCAGATGAAAGTTTCCCTGGTGCTGGATGATAAAAGCTGGAACTTTGTCGCCGGTGATCTGGGCGCCACCAGCAATGCCGAGCAGCTTGCCGAGGAGGTATGGGCCGTGGGGCGCACGGGCAGCGCATGGCAGCGCCTTGGCGCCATCCGTGCCCTTAAGCGGCAGGAGGTGGATTTGCATCTTGAAATCCACACCGATGTTTCGCTGATGCGCCAGGCCATCACCCAGATTGCGCGCGAGGTGGATACCCCGGCGCAGGATGCCACCATTATCTTTACCCCCGGCAATGCCGATCCCTTCCGTTTTGTCGAGGCCAGGGATGGCCGCATGTTGGATACCGAAAAGGTATACCAGGCGGTGGAGGAAGCCTTTGAAAAGGATATCAACATTACCGTGGATATGGCCTATAAGGTGATCTCGCCTGAAATTGAGGTGGGCGATCTTAAGCCCGCCACCCAGCTGCGCGCCACGGCCGGCGTATCGCTGGCAGGCGTAACGGGGGACAGGCTGTATAACATCAAGCGCGCGGCCGCTTATATTAATGGTAAAAGGCTGGCTCCGGGGGAAACGGGCTCCTTTAACGCATGGGTGGGCAAACGCGGCGTATACTCCAATTACCTGTCCATCGCGGCGCTGGATGACGACCCGGCCTTTGTCGATGGCCCCGGGGGCGGTGTGGCACGGGTAGCATCGGCGCTGTATCAGGCGGCGCTGCTGGCCGATTTGCCCGTTACCGCGCGGGGGGTGCCCGCCCTCCAAAGCGATTATGCCCTGCCCGGGTTTGGTGTGCGCGTATCCGATACGGAGGATCTGGCATTTGAAAACAATACGCCCTATCCGCTGTTTATCGCCATGGAGGTAAAGGGCGAAGAATTGGTGTGCACGCTGTACGGCCAGCCGTTGGCCGAGGGCAGGCAGCTTTCGCTAAGCGGCACGGTGCTGTCCACCGGGGAGGCCCCGGCCGGCACCGATGTGCGGCAGGATGCGCACAATACTTATGTGGAATATGAGGATGAGGTAAAGCTGTTCCCGGCTATCCCTCAAACACGGGTCAGGGCTGCCCTGGTGGAAACATTGGCCGATGGCAGCACCAAGGAAACCGTCATTTCGGAGGAGACCTATGCCGGAAGGGCGCAAATTGAGCTTCACGGAACCAAAAAACGTTCCGAATAAGGGAGGGTATGGTATGTTTCAGTTTCCAATCGGCGTTATGGTGGATTCTTTCCGCCTGCCCCTGATGCAGGCCATCGACAAGGCGGCCGAGGTGGGCGCACAGGGCATCCAGCTGTATGCCACGCAAGGGGAGCTGGCGCCGGAAAACCTGACGGCCGCTCTGACGGCCAGCATCCGCAGGCGTGTGCATGATGCCGGCCTTCAGGTTTCCGCCGTCTGCGGCGATTTTGGCGGGCATGGCTTCAGCATTGAAAAGGATAACGCCCTTCGCCTCGAACGCAGCCGCAGGGTGCTGGATTTTGCCCTGGAGCTGGGCACGCAGGTGGTTACCACGCACATCGGCGTCATCCCCGATGGGCCCGAGCATCCGCGCTGGCAGGTGCTGGCCGATGCCTGCACCAAGCTAAGCGATATGGCCGGGCGTGCGGGCGGCTATTTTGCCGCCGAAACCGGGCCGGAAAACTGCCGGCTTTTAAAGCGATTCCTGGATGGCATTCCGGGTGGCGGCATGCGCGTCAACTTTGACCCGGCCAACCTGGTCATGGTGGTGGCCGATGATCCCGTTGCCGGCGTTATCACCCTGGGGGATGCCATCGTGCACACCCATGCCAAGGATGGGGTTAAGTTGGCCCCGTGCGATCGGGAAGCTGTTTATCACTATTTTGCCGAGGGTGGTATCGAGGATGTGCGCATGTCCGATTATTTCCTGGAAACCGCGCTGGGCAAGGGTGCGGTGGATTTCCCGGCCTGGCTGGGGGCGCTGGAGCAGGTAGGCTACCGCGGCTTTGTTACCATCGAGCGCGAGGTTGGCCCCGATCCGGAAGAAGATATCCGCATGGCGGTATCCTTTTTGAAAAATATTATGGCGTAAAGGAGAAACTATGGAAAATAACGTCATCATCCCCATGCTGCCCGGTGAGTGCTGGTGGGCTGCCATCATCAGCATGGGCAAGCATATGCCCTTGAATGAGCATTCTGTTTTTGAAATGGATCTGTATGCCGATCAGGGCGGTAACCAGGCCGCGCCGCTTCTTTTATCCAATCAGGGCCGCTATATCTGGTGCGATCAGCCTTTCCGCCTTAAGGTGGAGGGCGGCAAAATCGCCATCCGGGATGCCGGCGCGCCGCTGGATATTGGGGAGGGCTACGGCCATCTGCGCGGCGCTTATACCGCCGCCATGCACGCGCATTTCCCGCCCACGGGCGAAAAAATGGATGATACCCTGGTTGCCAGCCCGCAATATAACCTGTGGATCGAAATGCAGTATAACCCCACGCAGCAGCGCACGCTGGCCTATGCGCATGAGCTGCTGGATTTGGGCTATCCCCCCGGCGTTTTGATGATCGATGATTACTGGATGGACCGTTATGGCACCTGGAGCTTCCATTCCGACCGGTTCCCGGATCCCAAGGCCATGATGGATGAGCTGCACCGCCTGGGCTTTTCGGTTATGCTGTGGATTTGCCCCTTTGTTACGGCGGATTCCCCCAATTTTCGCGAACTGCGCCGCCGCGGGCTGCTGCTAAAAGGGGAAGATGGGCAGCCGGCCATGGTAACCTGGTGGAACGGCGTATCCGCGATATTGGATTTGACGCTGCCCGATACGCAGGCTTGGCTGACCGCCCAGCTGGACCGCCTGGTGGAAGAATTTGGCGTGGACGGCTTTAAGCTGGATGCGGGCGATGTAAAATATTACCCCATGCTGCCGGAGGAAAAGCGCGTGCTGCAAACCCTGGCATGGAGCGATATCGGCGCGCGCTATGGCCTGAACGAATTCCGTGCCTGCTGGAAGTGCGGCAACCGCGCGCTGGGCCAACGCCTGCGCGATAAACGCCACCTGTGGGGCGAGCAGGGGGTTTCTTCGCTTATTCCAGACGGCATCCTGCAGGGGCTGGCCGGCTATAATTACATCTGCCCGGATATGATCGGCGGCGGCGATGACAGCGATTTTTATGGCCCCAATAAACTGCCCTTTGATCCGGAAATTTTTGTGCGCTACGCCCAGTGCGCCGCCTTTTTCCCGGAAATGCAATTTTCCCTGGCGCCATGGAAGGCGCTGCCGGAAAAGGAAGCGGCCCTTTGCCGGGAGGCTGCGCTGCTTCACCACCGGCATGCCGGTTATATCTTAGCCTGCGTACACCAAAGCGCAAAGGACGGCCTGCCCGCCATGCGCAGCCTGGATTTTGCTTACCCCGGCATGGGATACGAAGGCGTGGACGATGCCTTCCTGCTGGGGGAGGATCTGCTGGTAGCCCCCGTGGTAACCAAGGGGCAAACCCGGCGCAGCGTGCAGGTGCCGCCCGGCACCTGGCTGGGCGATGACGGCCAACGGGTAACCGGGCCGTGCACCATTACCGTTGACGCGCCGCTGGAGCGGCTGCCCCATTGGTGGCGCCAGCCATAAACGGCAAAGGCGGCAGGTAAAATCAAGTTTCAAACCGCAGGGCGGGCCCAGGGGGCCCGCCCTTTTATCGTGCCCCGGTTATTGCGCGGGGCATCACATAAGGCGGGGATAAAGCCCGCCCCTGCACGCCGGATGCAGGGAAATGCGCCCGGAGGGATAGCGCCTAATCAAATAATCCGTTTAAAAATGGTGTTTCGGGGTTGACAGGGGCGAGCGGAGATGGGATGATATACATAGAAAAATGTAAAACACCTGGCTTGCGGCGGCTTTTTCGATTGAGGCAGGCATAATCGCGCAGTGGAAAGTAAAATCCACCGGGGGGGTCAACAATGAAACATGGGAAAATCAGGCGCGCTGCCGGTATGCTGGCGGCCTTGCTGTCCGCCGTGCTGACGGCATGCGCTAACCCTCAGCCAACCGGGCTGCCCCAGGCCACGCCAACGGCCGAGGCCGGGCCCGCAGCCAGCGCTACGCCGGGCAGGAAGATTGCCTGGCCCACCGGCATCGATTTTAAAACGCTGGAGGGCAAGGAAATCGTGCTTTATACGGATGCCCTTTCCACCGATAGCCAGCAGCAGGATTTTAAGATGTGGCAGGATTTTACGCAGCGGTACGGCGTTTCGTTTAAAGCGGTAGCCCCGGGGGAGGGCGATGATGGCTGGATGACCAAGCTGGGCCTGCTGGTGGCCACCAACGCCGGGCCGACGGTGCTGGAAGGCGGCGCTTTCAGCATGCCGCGTGCGGCGCGGTATGCGCTGCTTACCCCCATCGATCCGTGGCTCAATCCCCAGGATGATACCTTTATGCCGCATATTATGGAAGAATTTTCATGGCTCGGCCAACGATATTGCATGCAATATTGGTCCGATTTATCCTTTCGCTCGGTCGCTTACAACCTGACGGCCTTTGAAGAGACGGGCCTGGAAACCCCGCTGGAAAGCTGGCAAAACGGCGATTGGACGTGGGACAGGCTGATGGAGAACTCCCAAAAGTTTTTTGCAACCGATGAGGCCGGGGCACAAATTTCCTATGGTTTTACGTTTGATGTGCAAGATATGGCGGCGGCGATCGCGCTCAACGGGGCGCAGCTGTATACCCAAGTGGGCCAGGCGTATGCCCTGCATATACAGGATGACCGGGTGCGGGAAATGCTTTCCCTGCTGCGGGATGGACGCAGCAGGGGGGATATGATGTTTCGCACATCAACGCCGGAGCAGGTAGCCGATGGCACCGTTAAAATGTGCGGGCAAAACTGGCGGGATGTCGAAGCGCTGCATGGCCTGGCGGAGGCCCAAAAAAACGGCAACCGGATCCAGGCGGTTCCCATGCCGGTTGGGCCATCGATGGATACAAAGGGCGCGGTGTGTACGACGGCGCATTTTTATATGCTGGGCGCCAATTCGGGGGCGCCGGAGGCCGGCTATGCCTGGGTATGGTATTGCGGCGGGGCGCTTGATCCCCTTGTGCCCGGGCAGGATAGCGGGCAGCAGCCTGAACATGTGCGGGCAATGGATGCCGTCTGGCGCGAGATCAGGCAAAACGCAAGGTTTGTCACGGCCGCCAATGTGGAAGGTATCCCCGGGCTGGCGGACGGGTTTGAACAAATGTGCAGAAAACTGATGTACGGACAGGAAATGTCATCCGTTTTGGAGGAAACAGGGAAGGCAATGGAAGCAGCCCTTGCCCATGCCGCTGCCATCCGGCCGGTAGAGCCCGACCGGATAGCGGCGCCCAGGCTGCCGGAAGATGCGCTGGCGGCGGCCCGGACGGGATCCGGGGATGTTTTGGTTGCGCTGACCCGGGAACAGGATAAGATCATTCTGCACATGCCCAATCCGGAAGGAGCCTGGGTGGAGGCGGATGCGCTTATCCTTCGGGGGGAGGATATCTTTTTCCCCGGCCTTGTCCACTATCGTGTGGCCATTACGTATGAAATTACGCAAGGGTACGATGCCATTGGCTTGGGCAGCGTGCAGATCGGCCTGAAAAACGGAACGGACCAGGAGGTTACCGGCTACACCTGGTGGGACGGGTTTGAAAAAGCCGGTACGCTGGAGCTTTCCCTCACCCATCTGGATCAGGCCGGGCAGGATGATGTGTATTTTTTCATCCATCTGATGTCGGATGGTGGGCCGGTTACCATGGAAATTACCAAGCTTGAGATTACCGCGCAGGCAACTGCGTAAAACGGCGTATAACCCCTGCGGCCGCTATGCAGGGGTAAGAAGGGCATCCCCATTTGGTGCCCGAAAACCAGGGCTTGTTTTTTGATGGGTG
>JAQXFY010000087.1 GCA_029006015.1 bacterium | reverse complement strand
GGAAGCATATCAGCCGCTTATGCAGGCGGCGGCGGACAGGTTTGCGATGGATACCATCACGATGTGGGATGATATCGCCACCCCGCGGTTGCCGGAAAGCTGCCTGGCCAGCCTGGAAAGCCAGACGGAGGAAGTATGCCTGACGCAGACGGGGACGGGGCTGGCGATAACGGTTGCCAATCCGCAGGGCATGCGGATGGATATGGATGTGGTTAAACTGGGCGGAGGGGCCTTTTTCCCGACGATGGTGTATTACGATATCACCATGAAATATCGGGTGCTGGAGGGGTTCGAGCGCCTGAAGGGGATACGGATCGAACTGAAAAACGGCGAAGGCAAGATTATGGCGGATAAAACGCTGTGGGAAGGCAGCCTTCAGCAGGAAGGGGAACTATCATTCCGGCTGGTGCATGGTGATAAAGAGGCGGAAAACCAAGTAGGGCTATATATGTTTATGGCGGTGGATAAAGGCGCGGTAACGCTGGAAATAACCAAGCTGGATATTCGGGCAACCAAGGCGGGCGAATAGCAGCTAACGGCATGCGGCCACGATGAAATGAGCCCAGCTATTTGGCTGGGCCCATCAAAAAGCGTGTGATGTATACAAAAATATAAAAGGCCTATGATGCGTCTTTTAAACGGCGCCCCCATTTTGCTGCCTGGATGGGGGCGCCGTTATCTGTTTTAGGATAAACTAATGGAGAACATGCAGCGCCAAAGGGAATGGGGATGGGCCCGCATTGCGGATGGATATGGGATCAACCCGTGCTTGACATCATGGGGCCCGAATGGTACGATAAGTATGAAAAGTATGATTTTTCATGCTTATCCAACGCAAGGGGGAAGGGCAATGCAAGCGCCAAAGGGAAAACACATCTTTGGAACCGTCAAGGTGGGCGAAAAGGGGCAGATTGTCATCCCTAAAAAAGCGCGCGATATTTTTAACATTAAGCCGGGGGATGCGCTTTTGGTTCTGGGGGATGAGGCTCAGGGCCTTGCCATCCTCAAGTGCGATTCGTTTATGGATTTTATCCATGATGTGCTCAAAGCCCAGGAAAGCCCGGAGGAAGCGCCATGAATGCCATTGAAATCAGCCATCTTACCCGCCGCTTTGGCCAGCGTACAGCGGTGGATGATCTGTGCCTGACGGTAGGGAAGGGCGAGTTTTTTGCCCTGCTGGGCCAAAATGGCGCGGGGAAAACCACCACCATCCGCATGTTATGCGGCCTGCTGGCACCAACCGGCGGTGATGCCGTGCTGTTGGGGCACAGCATCCTGACCGACAGCGCCAAAATAAAAGCCAGGATCAATGTTTCGCCGCAGGAAACGGCGGTTGCACCTAATCTGACGTTAAGGGAAAATCTGGAGCTGATGGCGCGCATCTATGGCGCTCATGCGCATCAGGCCCGCGAACAGGCGGGCAATATGATGGTGCGCTTTGGTCTGGAGGAATGGGCGGGGGATAAGGCCAAAAAACTGTCCGGCGGTATGCAGCGCCGCCTGAGCATCGCCATGGCCCTGATTTCCAAGCCGGATATTATCTTTCTGGATGAACCAACGCTTGGCCTGGACGTGCGCGCCCGGCGCGAGCTTTGGCAGCGGCTGGAGGAGCTGAAGGGCCGGATCACCATTATTTTAACCACGAACTATCTGGAGGAAGCGGAGGCACTGGCCGACCGTATTGCCATATTAAGCGCGGGCAGGCTTAAGGCGCTGGGGACGGCGCGCGAGCTGGAGAAGCAAACAGGCACCGCTTCGTTGGAGGAAGCTTTTTTGTGCCTGACAGAATCGGAGGTGGCGCCATGAGGATGGCTGCATTTGCCTCGCGCAACCGCAAGGAATTGCTGCGGGATCCGGTTAGCCTGATTTTCGGCATCGGGTTGCCTGTGTTTTTGCTGCTGCTTGTTACCGTTATCCAGCGCAGCATTCCCGAGGGCGGCCCGGAAATTTTTAAGATGGAAAATTTTGCCCCGGGCACGGCGGTATTTAGCTATGCGTTTATCGCCATGTTTTCCGGCATGCTGCTGGCCCGGGACAGGAGCACTTCCTTTTTAACGCGCCTGTTTGCTTCGCCCCTGACGGCATGGGAATATATCCTGGGCTATTCCATCCCCTTGTTGCCCATGGCCATGGCGCAAGGCGTGGTTTGCCTGGGTGCGGCCTGCCTGTTGGGCTTACCCGTCAGCCTAAAGCTTTTGATGGCGCTTGTGCTGCTCATCCCCTCTGCACTGCTGTTTATCGGCTTCGGACTGCTGATGGGCAGCCTGTTTTCCGATAAGCAGATCGGCGTGATGGCCTCCATCCTGGTACAGATGGCCGCGCTCTTAAGCGGCATGTGGTTTGATTTGGGGCTGATCGGCGGGGCCATCGAGGGCATCTGCCAGGTGTTGCCCTTTACCCATGCATTGGGCCTGGCCCAGGCGGGGCTAACCGGGAACTATACCCGTTTGCTGCCCGATTTGGCCTGGGTGCTGGGGTATACCGCCATTGTGCTTGGCGGCGCCATATGGGCTTTCCGGGGGCGTATGAAAGGAAAAAACTGACAGGCGTTTGATAGAAAATATGGCATATGGAAAAACGGTGGCGGTGCATGGCACCGTCACCGTTTTGGGTGGCACGCTCAAATCGATAGGCCGGCAAGGCACCAAGGGGCGCGGACATAAAGGGCAACGCCACGATGCAGCCCACAAAGGGCTTGGGCTAAATAGCCTGTAAAGCGCCGTGTGCAATGCCTCCCCGTTTGGCCCGGCTGGCCTGTTGATGCAGATGCCAGATGTGACAGGGATACATGAAAGCGTGGCATGATTAAAGCCCAAATTGGGGCTGGTCATACCGCGTGGGGCACTGGGATAGGGGAGCGATGGCAACAAAAAACCGGGGCAGGCTTGGCCTGCCCCGGTACATGTGGGCGGTTATATGCGGGCTGCCAAAGGCATCAGCGCACACCGATGCGTGTACAGGGGGCATTGCCGCTTAAAATATCATCCAGCCGGTGGCGGGCGTGGGCGATATAAACCGTGGTGCCCATGGCAACGGGCTCTTTAATAAACTCCAGCTTGGCGCGTGCACCGTTGGCGCCCGGGCGGGATGCGCCCACGCAGCTTTGCTGCAGGTGCTCGATGCCGGCGATAACCTCCTGCGCGTCCTTGCCGGAAATTTCGGGAACGCGGGTGGAGGGATCGGTGGGATCGGCATAGATGCCATCGACGGAGGACAGGATGACCAACCGGCGCGCCCGCACCAGCGTGCAGATAACCGCGGCGGTTTCGTCATTATCCACGCATTCCACCACATGATGGGCGCCTTCCCCGCGCAGGTTCATCAGCTCCATCCTGCGGTTTTCCTCAAAGGATACCGAATCGTTATAGTTGACGATGGGCACGGCACCCTGCGGTTTGCAGCGCAACAATAGCTGGCGGATAAACTCCCGCTTTTCGGGATCGTTAAAATGCTGGTGCTCCACCAGCACCTGGCGCACCGAGTATTGGGGCGAGATAAACTGGCGGTAGGTCGCCATCAGGATGGCCTGCCCCTGGGCGGCATAATCGGCCTTGCATTGCTCCACATTGCCGGCCAGCTCGTGCCCGATGCGCTTCATGTAGTCCAAACGGCCGATTTCCGTCGCGCCGGAGGATACCCAGATCATCCCCGGGCGCAGCATGGCGCCCAAACGGCTGAAAATATTGTAATCGATATCGTTATCTTCCTTGCGGATCAGCGCCATGGAGCCGATTTTACCAACCAGTTCATAATCAAAAGTCATGGATGTTCCTCCTTGCGGCAACATGCCGCTATGCTAAGAAGCCTGTCGCGGCAGCGGGCCAGATCATCTGGCGCGGCAAAATTGGACCGGTAAACCTCGACCAGGCAGGGGGCGTTGGGGTTGAGGGCGGATACCTTTTTAAACAGGGCGGCAAAATCCAGCGTGCCCCGGCCGGGCATCAGCGGGCCGCCCCGGCCGACATCACACAAATGCACATGGGACAGGCGCCCCATGCCGGCCAGGTAATCCAATGGTGCATGGCCGGATAACAGCGCCTGCTTGGTATCCAGCACAAAGGAAAGCTGCTCCGGGTGCTGCATGTGCTTTGCCAGGCGGGCTGGGAAATCGGGCTGATGATAAAAGCACCAAAAGACGTTTTCAATGCACAGCGTGATGCCAAATTGGGCCGCTATGCCCGCCAACGCATCCAGCCGCTGGCCGATGGCCGGGAAATGAAGCGGCATGGGCATGCGGTTTTTAAGGTTGGCCAGCCCATGCATAACGTAGGAACGCGCCCCCATGGCCCTGGCGGCTTCCAGCACACGGCAAAAGCTGGCTTCGGCATCGCGGCACTGCCGCGCCTGGGGCGAGAAAAGCTGGGGCTCAAACTGGGTGCCCAGGGGATGCACGGAATGGATGGCTGTGCCATAATCTGCGGCCCGACGGGCCAGCTCACGCCCAAAGCTGGCCGTATGCTCGCTGGGCGCGTTTAAAAACACCTCGATAACAGGGGCGCCCAAACGGCCCAGGATATCGACGGCATCCTCCACATTGCACTGCGGATAAAAGCAGGAGGTGGAAAAGCCCAGCGTCATGGTGTGGTCTCGCCGCCCTCTTGCGTGGAATGGGCGGGGGACCCCTCCGGCTGGTGCGTGTTCGCTGGGGGGGCGGATACCCCCGCGGCGGCCACTGTACTGGCGGTTTGCCCTTCGTCAAAGCCCTGCGTGCTTTCGGGCGTAAATAATGTTTTTATGGTTTGCAGCAGGATGCGTAGATCCAGCCAAATCGAAAAGTTCTGGATATACTGCAAATCAAACATCAGCTTATCACGCGGGGAAGTATTATAGCGCCCCTGCACCTGGGCAAGGCCGGTCAAGCCGGCTTTTACTTTAAGCCGGTAGCTAAATTCCGGCAGCTGGGCCTGATAAGCCTCGACATTTTCTATGCGTTCGGGCCGTGGGCCGACGATGCTCATTTCCCCTTTAAAAATATTAATCAGCTGGGGGATTTCATCCAGGCGCACGCGACGGATGAACCGGCCAACCGGGGTAATACGGTCGTCCCCCTGGGTGGCCAATTTGGCGCCGTCTTTTTCGGCATCCACGCGCATGCTGCGGAATTTATAGATGGAAAAAATACGTCCATCCAGCGTGCAGCGGTCTTGTTTGAAAAACACCGGGCCATGGTCGGATAACTTTATGGCCAGCGCCACCAGCAGCATGATGGGGCTGAGGATAACAAGCCCCAGGCCGGAAATCACGATATCCATCGTGCGCTTCAGGAAACGCTGTTCCGGCGTCATCACCTGGCTGGGCTGATGCAGCAGCAGGATATCCTGAAACTGCGTATGATGGGCGCTGGACAGCAAAAATTGGGACAACGTGGGTTGAATGTAGATGGAGCGGTTATTCAGATACGCAAAATCCAGCACGGTAGATAAAATGGGCTCCTCCACTTCGCACAATAAAAACTGGTCGTAGGATTCCAGCAGTTGGCCAATATCGCCCATGCCGGGCTGCACCACCACACGGTCTACCCGGCGGTAATGGGATTTGCGGCGCGCATACATCATGGCCAGCTGGCGCGATTGCGGGCCATCCTTGCCGCAGATGATAAGAAGCCGCCGTGTGGGGAAAAGGTGGGGATAGATATTGCGCATAATAAAGATAATCAAAGCGGCGTAGACAAGCTGAACCCCCATCAGCCCCAGCATATACCAGGCATTGATAAAGCCCAGGCAAACCAGGGAAATAACCAGGTATATCGCGGCGTTGACAATCACGCAGGCCAAAAAGGTAGACAGCAGAAGCTCACGCCCGGAAACACGATCGAACTTAAAGCAATGATAGATGTGCATCAGCCCATACAGCGCCACGGCATACAGGGCGATGATCAGATAATATCCATTGCGATGAAAGGGAATACGATTGCCATAAAAGAAAAACAATACAAACACAAAGGCAACACATAATCCGCCCAATAACAGCAATTTCAGCAAAAAACTGATCATATTGGGGAAAAACGGCGTTTTTTTGCGCATGGAAACCCCTCTTTTGTCGAATAGTGAGAAAGGCTGCTCAACGTATTATACCATATGGGGGGAGGTCGGTTCAATCGATGGAAAAGCGCTGTAATGCATCGATGATCTGGAGCGCATCGGGTTGTTCAAAATACAGCACATAGGGGGCGGCTGTGCTGCTTTTGGTAAACAGCATCACTTCCGGGCCGCTGCGGTTTTGCCCGGCTTTACCCTGAACATTTAAAATAACGGTGGGCAGGTATCCCGGCGCGCCGATCAAAAGCGTGGCCGTAGGCGAGGAAAACAGCCCTCCCTGGCCGCCGGCAGGCAGGGCGATAGGTGGCGTGGCCCCGCTGTTATCGCAGAAAAAGCGCTTGCCGGTTTCCCCAACGATGACGGCAGCGCCCGGGATGGGCTTGCCCGTCATGCCATCGGTAACGCGCACGGTCAACGTGGACAGGGCAGCGGGGGCGGCTGTTTTGTGTTGGAGGCTGCCTGTACACAGGGCCAGCACCAACAGGGCGGCACAGGCCAGGCAGGCGATGGCGTTGGGGGAGAGTGTGGTGCGCATGGTCTACCTCCGCAGGGGGGATTTGCGCTTTATCGTATGATGATGCGCGAAAAGCCATGCCCAAATGGGCGAATGATGGGAAAAGGGGCAAATAGAAAAATATCAAAGGCAATAGCCGCTGCCCTTGGGGACAAGATATCGGGCATGATGCGCGGCAGCGCGCCTTAAAAATATACCGCGCGCCCGGCTCTGCCAGGCGCGCAGGGGAAGCTTGCTCTTTTTTATGCCGGTGGATATCCCAAAAGGGCGGCCGCCGGCCGCCCTTACAGGAACATTGTGCGGGGCAGCAGGCCGGTGACGGCTCTGCCCGTTTTTATCAACCGGGCCGCTTGTGCGCATGGGGTGTGCACGCTGCCTGCGGTTTGCCGTCCAAGGCGGAAAATGTCTCCCCCGGATTGAAACCAAAAGCCCGGAAGGCGATGGGGTTACGATCGGCTATACGTTGGCGGGCAGGTTGAACGCCTCGCGCAGGGCGGCTTCGGCCATCGGCACATTGACGGGTGCGATCAGGCAGGAAATTTTGGTTTCGCTTGTGGTGATGCTTTTGATAAAGGCGCCGCATCCGGCCAGCGTACGGAAGGCCTGCGCCGCCACTCCGCTGCGCCGCGCCATGCCGCGGCCCTCCAGCGTCAGTTTGGCGGCCTGGTTATCCAGCGTGCAGCTGGCGCCCGGCCAGTTGATAAGCACCTGATTGACCTTTTCCAGGGCGGCGGAGGCATCCTGCGTGGAGCAGGTAAAGCTAACGTTGTATACCCCGCCGCTGGCCGGGCTTTGATCGATCATATCGATGTTGATGGTGGAAACGGCGTCAAACACAGCGGCCAGGCAGCCCGGATCGGCCGGAAGGCCGGTAACGGCAACAAGCGCCTGTTCCAGGTCGACATGCAGGTGGGATACAACCTCGTCATCCAGCAGCAGGTCCTTCATGGAATACATCCCCGGCAGCTGGCGGGATAAAAATTCCGCCGCCCGAAGCGCGCCCTGTGCAAACAGCGCGCGGGACTGGGCACTGTGCGCCAGATGCACGGTTTCGTTGCCGCCAAAGAAATAGATGTTATGCTCGCCAACCACATTGCCGCCGCGCAATGCGTGGATGCCGATTTCATCCTCCATGCGCTTTTCGTTTTTGCCGTGGCGGCCGAACACCAGCCGGCGGGAGGTATGCAGCCCCGCGCGCAGGCTGTCCGCCAGCGCCAATGCCGTGCCGGAGGGGGCATCTACCTTCTGGTTGTGGTGGGTTTCGGTAATTTCGATATCGTACCCATCGCCTAAAAAGGCGGCGGCACGCTGGCAAAGCTCCTGCAGCAGGTTGACCCCCAGCGACAGGTTGGCCGAACGCAGCACGGGCACACTTTGGGCGGCCAGAGCCAGGCGGGAAAGCTCCCGATCGCCCAGCCCCGTTGTGGCCACGACGGCGGCCGTGCCGTTTTGCACGCAGTAGCCCATCAAATCGCCCAGGCTTTCCGGGCGTGTAAAATCGATGGCCACATCGGCAGCGATGGGGCATTCGGTGGCTTTATGGTAGGTGGGAAAGGGAAATTCCCCCGACAGGTTCTGGTCTACGCCGGCTACGATGGAAAAGCGGCCATCCTGCGCGGCCAGTTCGGCCACCATGCGGCCCATTTTGCCGCTGCAACCGTGGATCAGGATGCGAATCATCCGGGCGCCCTCCTTTTATCTCCTTGGTATAGGCCCGTTGGGGCGGCCAATCAAACGCCTGATGTGCCCCAAAGGCTGGATGAATTTTAACATAAACAATATGCCGCCGGGGCGCGTACCAAACGGCGCAGCCTCCGGCGGCGTGGATTTAAATAAGCGCCAACTCGCGCATACAATCGCTAAGCTGTGCCAGATGCCCGGGCTCAATATCGGTAAGCGGCAGGCGCAGCGGCCCCATATCAAAGCCCATCAGCCCCAGCGCGGCCTTGGCGGGCACCGGGTTAACCTCCGAAAACAGCGCGGCAACCAGCGGGGCCAGGCGGAACTGAATCTCCCTGGCGCCGGCCACATCGCCGGATAGAAACCGGGCGACAAGATCGTGCATGATGCCGGGGGCAACGTTGCCTACCACGGAAATGACGCCCTGATATCCCAGCGCCATCGCCGGCAGCACCAGCCCATCCTCCCCGGAGTACAGGCACAGCCGGTTGCCTGCAAGGCGGGCCATTTCCTGCATCTGGGTGATGTTGCCGCTGGCTTCCTTGATGGACACTACCTCCGGAATTTCATCGGCCAGGCGCATCAACAGCTGGGGCGTCAGGTTATACCCCGTGCGGCCGGGCACGTTATAGACGATGATGGGCAGGCCGGCCTTGGCGATCTGCTTATAATGGGCCACCAGGCCGTTTGGCGTGGTTTTGTTGTAGTAGGGGGTAACCACCAGCAGCGCGTCCGCCCCCATATCGCGCGCGATAACGGCTTCCTCTGCCGCACGGGCGGTGTTGTTGCTGCCGCAGCCGACAATGACGGGGATCTTGCCGCCGACCCTGTCCAGGCAAAAACGCCACAGCGACATTTTTTCCGGCAGGGACATGGTGCTGGGTTCGCCCGTCGTGCCGGTAACCACCAGCGCGTCGGCCCCGGAACTCATTTGGAAGTCGAGCAGCTTGCCCATGGCGTGCAGATTGACGCCATCGGGCGTGAAAGGCGTGCACAGGGCGGTGGCACAGCCGGTAAAGATGGGATGCATGCCTCGAACCTCCTTTTATAGGGCGCCTCAGGCGCCGTGAACCAGGCCCATATCGATGAGGGCCTGCGCAATCTGGACGGTGTTGGTTGCCGCGCCCTTGCGGATGTTATCGGCCACCACAAACAGATCCAGCCCGTTTTCGACCGATTCATCCTTGCGGATGCGGCCGACGTATACCTCATCATGGTCGGTGGTTACGCTGGGCATGGGGTAGATGTTGTGGGCGGGATCGTCCATCAGGACAACGCCCGGGGCTTTTTGAAGCGCTTCGCGCGCAGCCTGCACGGATACGGGCTTTTCGCATTCCACATTGATGCATTCGCTGTGGGAATAATACACGGGCACGCGCACCGTTGTCGCCGTGATGCGCAAGCCGGGCAGGCCCATGATCTTGCGAGTTTCGTTGACCATTTTCATTTCTTCCTTGGTGTAGCCATTGTCCAGGAAGACATCAATGTGCGGCAGCACGTTGCCAAAGATGGGGTAGGGGAATTTTTCGGGCGCGCCGCCGGTGATGCCGCGCTCCAGATCGGTATATCCCTTTTGCCCCGCGCCCGATACCGCCTGATAGGTGGAATAAACAATGCGCTTGATGGTAAAAGCATCGTTTATCGGCTTTAAGGCAACAACGGCCTGGATGGTGGAGCAGTTGGGGTTGGCGATGATGCCATGAT
>JAQXFY010000086.1 GCA_029006015.1 bacterium | reverse complement strand
TATCCCCCGGGGCCGCCTGCTGCCTATTTACCCGGTATACCGGCGTCCGCGCGGCAAAAAAGTTTCCTCCAGCGGCTGCCCCTGCGTCTGCCGCAGCCATGCTTTCAGCTGCGCCATAGGGGCGGCGGCATCCTTGCGGATGGGATAGGCTTGCCGCATAAAAATCCCCTTCCTTCCCGAGGGGGCCGCCGCAAGCACCATGCCCAAATGCCCCGGCTTTCAAGGGAGATCGGCCAAACGGCAATATCTGGGCAACGCCATCAACCCTCCTGGCCGACGGTTTGCACCTTCAGGATATTGGTATTGCCCGCGATGCCCAGGGGAATGCCCGCGGTGATGACCACCCGATCGCCATCGGCCACCAAGTCCAGCTGTTTGGCGCAATCGACGGCGTGGCGGAAAAGCTCGTCCGTTGTCTGCTGGTACCGGGCGATAACCGGATATACGCCCCAGGACAACGACAGCTGATGGTAAGCCTTTACCACGGGCGTAGCCGCAATAATGGGTTCGTAAGGGCGGTATTTGCTCATCATCCGGGCGGTATAACCGTGCTTGGTTACCGCGATGATGGCCTTGGCCTTGAGATCGCGCGCCGTGGTGCAGGTAGCATCGCAAATGGCGTTGGTAACATCGGAAGCATCCATATCGTGCTGGTCATCATCCCTGGCGGGCATGGCAAAGGCATCGCACTCCGCCTGCTCGGCAATTTCGGACATGACGCGGACCGCGCGTGCAGGGTATTGGCCCATGGCGCTTTCGCCCGACAGCATGACGGCCGATGTGCCGTCAAACACCGCGTTGGCCACATCGGTAATCTCCGCACGGGTGGGATTGGCGTTTGTTATCATGGATTCCAGCATCTGCGTGGCCGTGATGACCATCTTGCCCGATTGATAGCACCGCTTGATCAGGCGCTTTTGGATGCCGGGCAGCTTTTCATAGGGGACTTCCACCCCCATATCGCCGCGCGCCACCATGATGCCATCGGAATGCTGCAAAATTTCGTTGAAATTTTCGATGCCTTCGATGTTTTCGATCTTGGAAATGATGCGGATCTGATGCCCGCCATGATAATCCAGGAACTTGCGCAGGGAGATGACATCCTCCTTACAGCGCACAAAGGAAGCCGCGACAAAATCGACATCCTGCTCAATACCAAAAAGCAGATCGGCCTTATCCTGCTCGCTTAAATAAGGCATGCCGATGTGTACGGACGGAATGTTAAGGCCCTTGTGGTTGCTCAGCTTGCCGCCGCGGGTAACATTTAGCGTAATTTCCGTATCCGTGCAGGAAACCACCACCATGGCCAGGCGGCCGTCATCAAATAAAAGCTGGTTGCCCGGCTGCAATTGGCGGGGCAGCTCGGCATAGGTGATGCTGGCACGCTCCCGGTTACCCAGCACCTGTTCGGCCGTCAGGATAAAGGTATCGCCCTCGCGCAGCGTAACCTGGCCATTTTCAAAATCGCCCAGGCGGATCTCGGGCCCTTTTGTATCCAGCATGACGGCTGCCGGCACGCCCATGCGATTGCGCACCTTGCGAAACAGGGCGATCATATCCCGGTGAGTGGCATGGGTACCATGCGAAAAGTTAAGCCGCGCCACATTCATGCCGCAGC
Organism: bacterium; assembly: GCA_029006015.1. Lineage (GTDB taxonomy): Bacteria > Bacillota > Clostridia > Christensenellales > SUG1161 > SUG1161. Next base: position 6,923 of record JAQXFY010000086.1, on the reverse strand, counting down.
GCAGCATATCCTCCAGCACATCCTCCGTGCTGCAGGCAGGGCCAAGCGTACAGACGATTTTGGTTCGGCGCATGGATAATCCTTCCTTTCCCGATAAACAGGCTGGCTCCTTATCCCGATGGCAGCTTATCCGCTGCCCCGCCGGGATGGCACCATCTGCATCCCATAATTTTGTTGGGGAATTTACTGCAATGCCAACTTACCCCCATTATTAAATATACCCCTTTTAGCCCCTAAAAGCAAGGGGTCTCCCCCTTTTGTGCCCGGGGCAAGCCTTTTGGGGCCGGCCGATGCGCCCAGGCTGCCCAGCCACAAAACGCAGGCACAATCCGCCCTGCTTAAGGGCCATTTTTCCGGCGGTTTAAACCCCATCCGGCCCCGGCATGGTACAATAGAAAAAACACGCCCGGCATGGAAGGATGCCGCAGCAACCGTAAAAGGGGGGAAGACCATGCAGAACATAAGGGGCTGGCGGATCGCCGGGCGCCATGCGCTGATCGCGGCGGTGATGGTGTGCGTCTATGCGCTGCTGGATTGCCCCATCCGCGGTATGCTGGGCATTCCCTGCCCGGGCTGCGGTATGACGCGCGCCTGGTGGTGCGCCTTTCACCTGGATTTTGCCGGGGCCATGTATTACCATCCCCTGTTTTTGCCAACCCCGTTTGTGCTGCTGTATGCCATCCATGCCAGGGTACTGCCCCATCGCCTGCCCCGCGCGGCGGAGCATGCCGCCCTGGCCGCTTTCGGGTTGCTGCTGATGGGGGTATATGTTTACCGGGTATGGGTACTGCGCCCGGATTTTTTGGCCATCGATCTGCACGCCGGGCTTGCCGGCCGGCTGTGGGATTGGCTTGCCGGCCTTTGGGCCTGACGCTTATCTAAAAAACCGTGCCGCCTATAGGGACAGGCTCTGGGGCGTTGCGCCGCCATATTGTGTTAAAATACCCATTTATCCCTTAAAATATCACTGTTTTCGGTTGATTTATGATAACATTTCTTGTATACTAACCCCAGCAATTTGAAGGAGTGATCGCCATGGATACCCAGCAAGTGGATATGTACCTGATGAACAACCAGAAAAACCTGCCGCCGGAAAAAATCGCCCTGGCGCGCGAAGCCCTGCTCAACGCCAGCCCGGAAAAATTCCAGCTTGCCATGATGGCCGAAATGAAGGATCCCACCACGCTGCTTTTGGTTTCCATCTTCCTGGGCGGGCTGGGGGTTGACCGCTTTATGCTGGGCGATGTCGGCATGGGCGTACTCAAGCTGTTGACAGGTGGTTTGTGCGGCATTTTGGCCATCATCGATTGGTGCACCATCATGAACCGCACGCGCGAGCTTAACTTCAACCGCCTGATGACGGCGCTGGCCTGATGGCGTTTGCCTTGGGCTGAAGGGAAACACCTGCGCGGCCGGCATATTGTAAGGCCCGCTTTGGGATGGGTGGGCGGCAAGTTAGCGCCATATGGCAGATGCGGATACCCGCATCTGCCTTTTTTATGATGTGCCGCGGCCTATCTTTGGGCCTTCCCCATCCCCGCACCGCGGGCAGCTGCCAAAACATAGGCCGCAACCACAGCAGGCCGGCACCTAAAACATGGCCAGGCTGCCGGAAAAAATGCCGGGAAGGCCGGTTTTTGCCTTTAAATGACAAAACCGTCACCCGCGTGTCATCCCGCTGTCACCTGGGGCTTGTATCATAGGGCCATACCATCAAGCGGGAGGCAAGGCACGTGGAAATTTTACGCATAGAGCATGTATGCAAAACATATGGCCAGCAGGAAAACCAGGTCAAGGCGCTGGACGATGTTTCCTTTTCCGTTGAAAAGGGCGAATTTGTTGCCATCATCGGGCCGTCGGGCAGCGGCAAATCGACGCTGCTGCACATCCTGGGCGGCGTGGATACCCCCACCAGCGGCAAGGTATTTGTCGATGGCAAGGATGTATATGCCCAAAACCAGGAACAGCTGGCCATTTTCCGCCGGCGGCAGGTTGGGCTGATTTACCAGTTTTACAACCTGATCCCGGTACTCAATGTAACCGAAAACATCACCCTGCCCGTGCTGCTGGACGGGCGCAAGGTCAATCCCTACCGCCTGGAGGAGCTGCTGGACACCCTTAAACTAAAGGACAGGCGCACCCATCTGCCCAACCAGCTGTCGGGCGGGCAGCAGCAGCGCGTATCCATCGGCCGGGCGCTCATCAACGCGCCGGCGCTTGTGCTGGCCGATGAGCCCACCGACAACCTGGACAGCCGCAACAGCCAGGAAATCGTATCGCTGCTGAAGGAATCCAACCGCAAATACAACCAGACGCTGCTTATCATCACGCACGATGAAAGCATCGCCTTGCAGGCCGGGCGCGTTATCGCCATCGAGGATGGACGCATCGCGCGGGACGAGGTGATCCGGCGATGAACATCCTGGATAAGGTAACCTTAAAAAACATGCGCCAGAACAAAACGCGCACGCTGGTGGCCATTATCGGCGTCATCTTATCCGCGGCGATGATCATGGCGGTGGCCAGTTTGGTCAGCTCCTTCCAGCATTATGCGCTGCGCTCCACCATCGATACCGAAGGGGATTGGCATGCCGCCGTTTACCGCACCGGCAACAGCCGCATCGATGAAATCGCCGGCACGCCCGGTATAGCCCGGGTCGGCCGCATCAGGCGGGTGGGCTACGCGCTGTTTAATACCCAATCCAGCACGATGCCCTATTTGTATATTGGCGAGCTGGATGACAACGCGCTTGACATGCTGTCCATCCGCATCCTGGAGGGGCGGCTGCCGCAAAATTCCAGCGAAATCGTTATTCCGGAGCAGGTGGCCAAAAAAGGGCTGTCCGTCGGCCAGCAGCTGACGCTGACGCTTGGCGACAGGATGTACGAGGGCGTATCCCTGGGCCAGCAGGATGGCTATATGCCGGCACGGGAGCCGGATGAGCAAACCGGCGAGGAGGGCCGTGAAGGCGAAACCTTTGTGCCCACCGCCTCGCGCAGCTATACCATCGTGGGCATTTGCCAGCGCCCGGGGTACGAGCGCTACTCCGCAGCGGGATACACCGTTATTTCCAGGCTGGACAAAGCGCCGGCCGACGGCGATGAAATGACGGCCTATTTCTGCCTGAATAAGCCCCGGCAGGTATACCACATGGTTAGGGAGCTGCAGGCGGGCAGCACGGATACATACGATATCCATTCTTCCCAGCTGCGCTACATGGGCATCAGCAACAACGATGCCTTCAACAACACCTTATACAGCCTGGCGGCCATCTTGATCGCGCTGATCATGCTGGGCTCCATCTCGCTTATCTACAACGATTTTGCCATTTCCGTATCCGAGCGCAGCCGGCAGTTTGGGCTTTTATCCAGCATCGGCGCAACGCGCAAGCAGATCCTGCATTCCGTGTTGACCGAATCGGCCATCATCTGCCTGATCGGCATCCCCATCGGCATTTTATGCGGCATGGGCGGCATCGGGGTGACGCTGCATTTTATCGGCGGATTGTTCAACAGCATGACTTCCGTCACCGATCTGCCCCTGACGCTGAGCGTTGTGCCCATGACGGTTATCATTACCATTATCATAGCATCCATCACGGTGCTGATATCGGCCTGGATACCCGCCCGCCGCGCATCCCGGGTATCGGCCATTGAGGCCATCCGCCAAACGGACGATGTGCGCATCGCGCCCCGCCAGGTTAAAACCGGCAAATGGGTGCGCCTTTTGTTTGGCATGGAGGGCGATCTGGCGCTGAAAAATTTCAAACGCAACCGGCGCCGCTATCGCTCCACCGTGCTGTCGCTGTTTATCAGCATCGTGCTGTTTATATCGGCCTCGGCCTTTGGGCTGTACCTGCGCAAAAGCATCAATTCCATGGCCAACTACAACAACTGCGATATTCGCCTTTTCTCCGCCGATGGGCAGGAGGCCGACAGCGCCTACCGGCTGCTGACCGGCATGGAAAGCATAACCGAAATGGTCTATTCGCGCCATGTATATGCCAACGCCCTTGTTGCCCCCGAGCAGCTGACCCTTCAGGCACGCGAAAACCTGTTGGCATCCCCCACACAAAGCGGCGATACCTTCCGCCTGTACGTGCCCATCACCCTGCTGGATGAAGCCACGTTTACCCGCTATGCCCGCACCCTGGGCCTTGATCCGGCAGATTATATGGATGCCGCCCACCCCCGCGCCATCGCCATCAACAATATCCGCATGTCCGACAGCAACGGCCGCTATGTCAATTACCGCATCCTGGAAGGCCTGCAAACCCTTCCCCTTGAAAAATTGCAGGGTGCGGATGCCGCTGCCGATGCCGCCCCCACGCGCTATCCGGTGGAGGTTGCATACTGTACCGATATCTACCCGATGGGCGCCCGGCAATCCTTTTCCGACGGCCTGCAGTTGTTCATGCCCCAGTCCATGCAAGATGCCCTGGCTACGCTGTTTGAAGACCAGGACGAATTGCTGTTCCGGCTGTCTATCAACATGGAGGATCCCTTCAAGGGAGAGGATGCCATCTGGCAGCTGCTGGAAGAAGCCGGCCTCAAGCAAGTATCCATCAGCAACCTGGCGCAGATGCGCGATACCGACCGCAAGATGCTGACCATCATCAACGTGTTCTGCTACGGCTTTATCGTGCTGATTTCGCTTATCACCATCGCCAACGTTTTTAACACCATTTCCACCAACATTCACCTACGGCGGCGGGAATTTGCCATGCTGCGCTCCGTAGGCATGACGCAGCGCGGCTTTAACAAAATGATGAATTTTGAATGCCTGTTCTACGGCCTTAAAGCGCTTTTGTGGGGCCTGCCGGTCGCCATCGGCATTACCTTCCTGATTTATTTAGGCGTTCACTCGGGCATGGATACCCCCTTTATGCTGCCCTGGATGAGCATCGGCATCGCCGTGGCCAGCGTGTTTATCGTGGTGTTTATCACCATGCTGTATGCCATGGCCAGGATTAAAAAGGAAAACATCGTCGAAGCGCTTAAAAACGAAAACCTGTAAACCGCCCCCCTTTGCTTCCGGGCGCCCTCCCCTGCCGCGGGGAGGGCGCTCCTGTTTTGATGCGCCGAAGATGGGCCGGGCATCAAATGCCGGGATATAGCGGCAGCAGATGTGCTTTTCCATGGATGCGGCTTAAAAAGCTGTGGGTCTTCCATCATATTTCGCATATTTTTGTTTGAATTTACAAAAAAATACTTTTTTAGTATTGATTAATCGCAAAAGATATGCTAGGATGATGCCAGATAGTTTTGAAAAAGAATGCATGGCAGCGCGAAGAAAGGAAATATTGGCACCCGGCGATCAAAAGTTATTGCAAAGGGTTGGTTTACCTGTTTCCGGTGGTGAACATGGCAGCAAAAGAGAAAGGCATGGTATCCCGATTGGCGGGTAGACCCTCCAGCCCGGCGCATGGGCAGCGGGATCGGCAAAAAGGAGGCATTCATATGAAAAAGCACCAAGTGATGACGGCTATGGTGGCCTGCGGGATATTACTTACAGCCCGGGCCGGCTGCGCGGGGCCAAAAACCCCCGCTGCCAGCGCCACGCCGACGGCCGAGCCCTCGGCCTCCGCCAGCCCCACGCCGGGAAAGGATGTGCGCTGGCCCTCCAATATTGACTTTGGGGCGATGGAAGGCAAAACCATAAAAATTTATGGATCGGGAGATAGAGACGATACATATCTTGAAAGCACAATGCCGCAATACGAAACGTTACAGGAGCAATTCTCCGGTGAGTTTGGTGTGAATTTCCAGTATGTTCACCTTACTGAAGCGGAAATCCGCCGGTGGCCCTGGAATAGCGAGGGCAACGGCATAGCTATATTAAGATATTGCACCATTACCGGCAGAAGCCCAACCATTATTCCTACAACAAGGGCCGTGATTTATGAGGATAATTGGCCCATGCCCAGATTGGCCGCGATGGGCCTGGTGCAGCCCATCGATCAGTGGATAGACGAAAAGGATAATACATTTATAAAAAGCGTAATGGATGCAAATACATGGAAAGGCAAACGCTATTGCCTGCAGTACTATGAAGGGGCTGGCTTCCCTAAGGGAGGCAATATGCTTTCCGTGGTTTACAATTTAAGCGAGATCAAGCGCCGGGGTTTAGAAACGCCCATGGACTGTTGGGAGCACGGGGAATGGACATGGGAAAAGCTGATCGATCTATCGCGCAAATTAACTGTGAAAAGAGAGGATGGAACGGCCAAAAAATATGGATTTGTATATGATGAAATGGCCATTGGCGCGGCTATAGCACAGAGCGGCAGCCAGGTATGTAAGGAAAAAGGTGATACATACGAAGTGCAGCTTGATGACGCCCACATAGCAACGATTCTACAAAAATTTGCGCAGGCTACAGCTGCGGAGGATATCTTCTATCGGCCATATCAGTACGGCTATTTCAGCCGGCAGGCGTTAATGGCATTCCATTCTTGGTCAGTCATTAGTTCATATTGGGATGGCAATGAAGGCAAGGATATCGGCCAGGCGGCGCCGCTGCCCAGCTTATCGGGAGGGAATGAGGATACATATTGCACATTGCCGATGTATTTTATGATCGGGAAAGATGCCGAAAACCCCGAAGCAGGGTTTGCCTGGCTATGGTACCGAGGGAATTATTATAATGACCCGCAAATTGGGGATTGGGCTGGAAGGAATGTCCTAGGCGATACTGAAGGGCGTCTTCACTACTCTACTTTTCCGCCGGAGGTAGAAAAAATTAAAGAAGTTTATATAGAGCGGATACTGGAAAGCGGACAGGTTGTCACCCCGGATAACTACTGGGGATTCCCGGGGGTGAACAAATTATTTAAACAGATGTGCGATGAACTGTTCGATGAAGGGCGGATGGTGAGCGAGGTCATAGAGCGGTACCAGCCCCAAATGCAGGCGGCGGCGGA
>JAQXFY010000085.1 GCA_029006015.1 bacterium | reverse complement strand
GGAGCACCCCGGAGGCGTCGGCGCATCCGCCGCAGCGTGATGGCGGGAAAAAGCAACCCCCCTCCGGCAGGCATGCCTGCCGGAGGGGTGTTTATCTTAAACAGGGTGCTGTAAGCGGCTGCCGCCTGCGCCGTGCCATGGGCTTTAACCCGGCTGAACAGGGGAGGGCTTAGTACAGGGCGGGCTTCATGGTCCAGGTTTGCAGCTTGGCCATGCGCACCAGGTTGGGGCCGTCGAAATCCTCCGGGAAAATCACCCAGTCGCTGCCCCACTTGTAGTTTTCGTTGACGTGGCGCACGGGCAGCAGCGTGCCGTGGCCAACGGGCAGCGTATCATCCGGGCCCAGGCCCTGCGCGATGGCCGCGGCGGCGGTGACAAACATGTCGCAGGGGTTGAGGCGGGCGGCGCCTACCTGGAAGGTGTTCGGCAGCATGGGATAGCCCATCACCTTGGGGAAAGTCTGCCGCAGCGCGGCGGCCATATCTCCCACGCGGACGGTGTCGCCCACGGAGGGCACATCGCGCTCCGGCCCGTAGTACAGCTCCGGCGTCAGCGGCAGGCCGGCCAATTTGCGCCCAAACAGGCTGAGCAGTTCCGATGCACACAACGAAAGATCGCCGTCCACCAGGTAATCCACCCCGTCACCCACGCCCGATGCGATGCGAGCCAGGCGCTCCGCCGTCATGGCCTTGGGGGATTTTTTTACGTATTGGGCGGCTTCCAGCGCGGTGATGTATTCGACATCGGGCTTTGTCAGCGTATAATCGATAAACCGGCCCAGCTGCTCGATCAGCTGTTCCATGTATCCGGCGGGATGCAGCGGGGAAGCACGCCATTTGTCGCGCGGGGTGTCCTTGCCCCGGGGATAGTTGACGCCATCCCAGAACTGGGTGCAGGAAAATTCGCACGGATGGTAGTAGATGCTGATAAGCCCGGTATCGCCGGGTTGGTTTTGCATGCGGGCGATAATTTCGTCAAACTGCGCCTTGGCGCGCTCCAGGCCATCGGGCTTTAAATCCATACGCATGGTCGACCACAGGCGGGTCAGGCACAGGATGCCGCCATAGAAAAACGGCCCGTTATCGACATTGAGCAGCCAGTGGCTGTCCACATAGGTGGGAATGCCCCATTTGCGCAGCACGGGAAAGACCTGGGGCGCCCAGGACGCGCCGGGTTGGCCGTAGCTGGTGGCCATCTGGCCGGTAATCTCCTTTAAATCGGCAAGCCCCTGGGCTTCCCGGCGCTCAAACTCCAGCGCGCCGTCGGCAAAGCCGCAATGCTCCAGATATTCCGACATCGTCGGCGGTTTGGAATGAAAATCGGTATGGTAGCAGATCTCGTGCCGGGGCAGCAGCGATAAAATATCCAGCCGGCCGCGCCGCTGCAGCGCACGGGCTTTTTCGCCGACGATTTTAAGCGAGCTTCTTACCCCGCGCCCATCCATCATGCGAATCAGCCCCAGCAGCGCTTCATCGGCTTCCGGGGTGATATAATCCTCCACATCGTACCACAGCATGATTTTGATGTTCATAAAACACCATCCTTTTCCGCGGCCCGCAGACTGGGGTTGGGTGGGCCGGCTTTTTTCATCTGATAAAATCATAAAGCCGGCGCAGCCAGAAATCAAGCCCGGCAGAGGCTGCAACGGCAGAATAGGACAAGGGGGTGTATTTTTATGCCATCCCCTTTTCGGCAGGGGGAAAAAGTGCTATACTTACTAAAGTATGGATTTTATACAGGGGGGCGGAAAGAATGGCCGAATGCAGCAGGGAAGAAAACCGCAAGGAGTGCAGCTGCACCTCCAAAACCTGTGTGCGCAGGGGAAAATGCTGTGCCTGTGTGGCGCATCATAAAAAAGCGGGTTCCCTTCCAAGGTGCCTGCGGTCCATCGCCGTGGCCCCGGAAACCCAGGCTTAGCAGACAGGGCGCGTAGGGTAGGCGCGCTTTTTAAAGGAGGTTAGCTTCCATGGATTTTGTAAACCCACCCTATTATCCCGATGAGGGGCGGTATGATGGCCGTATGCCGTACCGGCGCGTGGGCAAAAGCGGGCTCAAGCTGCCGGCGCTGTCCCTGGGGCTTTGGCATACCTTTGGTATTTCCACCCCGTATGAGGTGTCCCGCCAGCTGGCGCGGCGTGCGTTTGATCTGGGGATCACGCATTTTGATATCGCCAACAACTATGGCCCGCCGGAGGGCGGTGCGGAGACGACCTTTGGCCGCATCCTTAAAAGCGATTTTGCCGCCCATCGGGACGAGCTGATTATTTCCACCAAATCGGGTTACTGGATGTGGCATGGGCCCTATGGGGAATGGGGCAGCCGCAAGCAGCTGATGGCCTCGCTGGATCAGTCCCTCAAGCGGCTTGGCGTGGATTATGTGGATATTTTCTACCATCACCGGCCCGATCCCGAAACCCCGCTGGAGGAAACCATGGGCGCGCTGGCCGATTGCGTGCGCCAGGGCAAGGCTTTGTATGTGGGCATTTCCAACTACAATGCCGAGGATACCGCCCGCGCAGCGGAGATCCTGAAGGGCATGGGCGTGCACCTTTTGATTCATCAGGCCAATTATTCCCTGTTTTCCCGCTGGAGCGAGCATGGCCTGCAGCAAACCCTGTCGCGCGAAGGCATGGGCATGATCGCTTTCTGCCCGCTGGCGCAGGGGCTTTTGACGGATAAATATTTTAAGGGCATTCCGGAGGATTCCCGGGCGGCATCGAGCTCGCCTTTCCTGTCGCGCGAGCGCGTGACGCAGGATAAAGTGGCCCGCGCCATGGCGCTGAACGAAATTGCCAAAAAGCGTGGGCAGACGCTGGCGCAGATGTCGCTTGCCTGGGTGCTCAGGGGCGAGGTAACCTCCGCCCTGATCGGCGCCAGCCGCGTATCCCAGCTGGAGGAAAACGTGGCGGCACTGCAAAACACCACCTTTACAGCGGAAGAACTTGCCGCTATCGATGCCATTTTGAAAGAGGACTAGGGGGAGAAAACATGTTATACGTAGGTTGCGATCACGCGGGATATCCGCTCAAGGATCAGTTGGTGAACTGGCTTAAGGAGCAGGGCATTGCATTTGAGGATATGGGCTGCAACGGGCTGGATCGCGTGGATTATGTGGATTACGCCGTCAAGGTGGCCCGTGCGGTAGCCGAAAATCCGTCCGAGCACCGCGGCCTGCTGGTATGCGGCAGCGGCATCGGCATGTCCATTGCCGCCAACAAAATCCGCGGTATCCGCGCTGCGCTGTGCCATGATGTTTATTCTGCCAGGCTGACCCGCCTGCACAACGATACCAATATCCTGTGCATGGGCGCGCGCGTGGTGGGCATTGGGCTGGCTACGGATGTTCTGGATATGTGGCTGAAGACCGGCTTTGAGGGCGGCCGCCACGCCGAGCGTATCCGCATGATCTCTCAACTGGAAGATAAATAAGGAGGCATCCCGATGGGCAAGGTATGCGTAGTCGATCACCCGCTGGTACAGCACAAACTGTCCATGATGCGCGATAAAAACACGAGCAGCAAGGATTTTCGCGAGCTGCTGGAGGAAATCGCCGGCTTGATGGCCTATGAGGTAACGCGCGATCTTAAGCTGGAAGATATCGAAATCGAAACCCCGGTGGCCACGGCCGTGGCTAAGACGCTTTCCGGCCGGCAGATCTGCCTGGTGCCCATTTTGCGGGCCGGCCTTGGCATGGTAAACGGCGTGCAAAAGCTGGTGCCTGCCGCCAAAGTGGGCCATATCGGCCTGTATCGGGATCCGGATACGCTGGGCAGCGTGGAATACTACGCCAAGCTGCCGGAGGATGTTACCGAGCGCAGCACCATCGTGCTCGACCCGATGATGGCCACGGGCGGAAGCGCGTGCACGGCCATTTCGTATTTGAAATCCGTGGGCTGCACGTCCATCCGCATGCTGGCGCTGCTGGCTGTGCCCACCGCCATCGAGCGGCTTAACCGCGAGCACCCGGATGTCGATTTGTTTGTGGCGGCCATCGACCCGTGCCTGAACGACCACGGCTACATCGTGCCCGGGCTGGGCGATGCCGGCGACCGTATCTTTGGCACCCGTTAAACCTTTTTCTGGAAAGGGGAATGGCCATGGCGCAGGATTGGATGGAGCAGGTGCTGCTTGCTGAAGCGCAGGCCGACAGCCGCGCCAAGGAGGCGGCGGCCGAGGCGGCGCAGCTGGTGCGCGAGGCGGAAGACAAGGTGCGCGAGCAGACCGCCCAGCGTGTGCAGCAGGCGCGCGAGCAGGCGGCCTGCCTGATCGAAAAAGAAAAACAAACCGCCCAGGCGGAGGCGGAGAACATGCTTCGCCTTGCAGGGGAAGAGGGCGATAAGGTTCGCAGCCAGGCCGAAGCGCGCATGGATGCCACCGTCAATACGTTGGTGGAAAGGATATTAAACGATGGCCGTAGCTAGGATGAGCCATGTTACGCTGGCGATGCCGCTGGCGGAGCGCGGCCGTGTACTGGAGACGCTGCAGCGTGTAGGGTGTGTGGAACCCATCGCGGCCGGGCAGGTGCCCAATCGGGTCGACGATGCCGATGACATTCAGCGCACCTATGATGCGCTTGCGGCAGCGGTCAAGATGCTGTCGCGCCGCAAGGATGTCAAAAAACCGCTGATTGACCCGCCGCCCTATGTTACCTTTGAAGAATTGCTGGAGGCCGGGCGCGATCAGGAAGCCATCGATATGGCATACGAGCTTGCCCGCATCACCGCCGAGCAGGAGGAGCTTACCGCCCGCCTGCAGCGCGAGCTTTTGTCTGCCCAGCAGATTGCACCGTGGGCCGGGTTGGATATACCGATGGACCGGCTTTCGGAAACGCGGCATATGCGCCTTTTTATCGGCACACTGTCCGCCGGCGCGCAGGAGGAACTTACAGCGGCCTGGCGCCAGGACGAGCTGCCCGTGGCGGTGCAGGTATGCCAGCAGGGCATGGATGCCGATCATATCGCGGTGGCTTGCCACACCAGCATTGCCGAAACCATCCGTACCGCCCTCAAGGCGGCCGGATTTATGCCGGAAAGCCTGCCGGCGGCGGATAAAACGCCGGCTGCCTATGTGGCCGATCAGCAGCAGGCTGCCGATGACCTGCGCCGGCGCATCGCCGCGCTGGAGGATGACAAAGCCAAGGGCCTTTATCTGCTGGGGCGCATGAAAAAAACAATGGATGCGCTGTCCAGCCGCCTGGCCTGCGTCGAAGCGGCGGGGGAGCTGGCTTATACGCAAAGCACCTGCTTTTTGATGGGGTGGGTGCCCACCCAGCAGACAGATGCGGTGCGGGAGGCTGTGCTGGCGGCTTGCCCCGATGCGGCCATCGATTTCAGGGCGCCGCTGGAGGATGAACAGCCGCCTACGCTGGAGCAAAACAATGCCCTTGTTACCCCGGCGGAAATGGTGACGGATATGTTCGCCGCCCCCCGGTATAACGAGATGGATCCCAACCCCCATGTGCTGCCGTTTTTTGTTGCCTTTTTCGGCATGATGGTATCCGATGCGGGGTACGGGCTGCTGATGGCGATAGGGGCGTATGCTTTTGTGCGCCTGATGCGCAAAACGGGGCCTTCCCGCAAGCTGCCCATGCTGCTTTGCATCGGCGGCGTGGCCACCATGGTGTGGGGCATCGCCTTTGGCGGGGTGTTCTGCGTCGATGTTCCGCCGCTGCTGTTCCGCCCGCTGGACGAGCCGCTGTATATGCTGGGGCTATGCTACGGGCTGGGCATTTTGCACATCTTTTATGGTATGGCCCTTAAGGCTTATCAGAGCATCCGCCAGGGGCGCTGGTGGGACGCGCTGTTTGATCAGGGCTTCTGGTACGGCATCCTGATCGGCATTGGGCTGTTGTTTGTGCCGGCTACGGCCGCCATCGGCAAATGGGTGGCCATTATCAGCGTAGCCGGTGTGCTGATTACCGGCGGCCGGTATAACAAGGGCCTCGGCAAAATTACCGGCGGGCTGTCCAGCTTGTATGGCATAACGGGGTATATTTCCGATATCCTGTCCTACTCGCGCTTGTTTGCCATGGGGTTGGCTACCGGCGTGGTGGGCATGGTCATTAACCTGCTTGGCGGCATGCTGATGGGCCCCATTAACTGGGCAAGCCCGGTGGGCATTATCGTTGGCCTTTTAGGCTGGGTATTTGGCATCGCGGTGCTGATCGGCGGGCATGCCTTTAACCTGGTTATCAATGCGCTGGGGGCGTTTATTCACTCTGCCCGGCTGCAGTACATTGAATTCTTTGGCCGTTTCTATGAAGGCGGCGGCAGGTTGTTTAAGCCCCTGCGCGCGCGCAATAAGAACACCGTGCTGCGCGCGGACAGGGCAGCCTGATTTGCGTTTTCCGGCCGGGGGCCGTTGGTTTGATTTAAGGTTAAGGAGGACAAGAACATGGAATGGGGTTTTATCCTGGCGTATGTCGGCGTTGCAATCGCGGTGTTTCTGTCGGGCTGCGGCTCTGCCCGCGGGGTTTCCATGGCGGCCCAGGCGGGCGCCGGTATCGTGGCGGAGCAGCCGGAGCATTTTTCCAAGGTGCTGATTCTGGAGGCGCTGCCGGGTACGCAGGGCATTTACGGTTTCCTGGTGGGCGTGCTGTTAATGGCCCTTAAGCTGGGCACCTTCTCCGGGGATGTGGTATCCATTTCCACCGCGGTCGGCCTGCAGGTGCTGCTGGGCTGCCTGCCGATTGGTATCGTCGGTTATTTTTCGGCTGTGATGCAGGGCAAGGCTGCCGTTGCCGCCATTCATATGGTTGGCCGCCGTCCGGAGGAATCGGGCAAGGGCGTTACCATGACGGTTCTGGTGGAAACCTACGCGGTGTTGGCGTTCCTGGTTTCGCTTTTGAGCATCATCTTTATCAAGGTATAACCATCCTGGGCGTTGGGGATGCCCCGCGTATTGCAGGATGAAAAGGAGGGTCTGGCGGTTGGAAGGCATTGAAAAAATCACCGCGCGCATCAGCGCCGATGCCGATCAGCGCTGCGAACAGGTGCGCAGGGAAGCCGAAGGGCGCGTCCAGGACATGCTGGCCCAGGGTGAAAAGCAGGCCCAGGCGGAGGATATCCTGTCTGCCGCCCGTGCCCAGGCTGCCGAGCAGCGTCGGCGCATCCTGGCGGTAGCCCAGATGGATGCGCGCAAGGCGGTTTTGAAGGCCAAGCGCGATGTGCTGGACGATGTGTTTTCCCGCGTTCTGGATGCCATGTGCCGCCTGCCGGGGCCGGCTATGCGGGCCTGGGCGCTGTCCCAGGCGCGCGTGGCGCTGCTTCCGGGCCAACAGGTGCTGCGTGCAGGCGCAGGCAGCGAGGCCTGGCTGGACGAGGGCTTTATTGAGGAGTTAAACCGCGCGGCACAGGGCAAATCCACCGTGGTGTGGGATAAAACGCCCATCAGCGCACGCGGCGGCTTTGTTTTGCAGCAAGGCGGTATCGAGGCCAACTGCACGCTGGAGGCGCTGCTGCATCAGCGCCGCGCCGGCCTGGAAGCCCAGGCGGCCGACATGCTGTTTGGCGGGGGCAGGGAGGGGTAGCATGGCCGATATCGGATACCCCTATGCCATTTCCATTATCCGCACGCGCGAGGGCGCGCTTCCCACGCGCGAGCGTATCCTGCGCCTGGCCGATACGCCGCGCGATCAGTTGGCGCGCGCATTGGGGGAGATGGGGTTTGCTTCCTCCAGCGAAAATTGGGAGCAGGTGTTAAGCGATTATATCGTATCCTGTCACGACCTGCTGCTGGATATTGCCCCGGAACCCAGGCTGATTATGGCGCTGTTCCGGGGGTGGGACGCGCTTAACCTTCAGGTGCTTTTAAAATGCCGTGTATTGGGGCGCGATGCCGCTAAGATGACGGTGCCCTATGGCGCCATCGAGGTGGAGCGCCTTGCCCGCCTGGTTCAGGAAGGCGATGCCGAAGGCGTGCCCGAACCCTTGACGCGGGCCGCGCTGGAGTGGCGTGAAAGGCAGCCTTTTGATGCGTTTTTGTGTGATGCCGCCCTGGATGTGGCGGCGAGGGAGCAGGCGCTTGCGGACGGGCGCGGGCATGCTTTCCTGGCGGAGTATTTCGCCGCACTTTCGGATTTTGATAATGTTGCCCTGATGGTGCGCTCCAAGGCGGCCGCCTGGCCGATGGATCGCGCGCTTCGGGCATTTATGCCGGGCGGGAACATCGATCAGGATGCCCTGCAGGCCTGGGCGCAGGCCATGGACGGCCCGGCGCCGTGGAAGGGCCTGCCTTATGGTGACGCGCTGTCGCGCGGGGTGGACAAGGCGCGTGCTACCGGCAGCACCGCCGCCCTGGAGCGGGAGCGGGATGACAGTGTGCTTGCGTTGTGCGCCAGCCACCGGTACGAATCCTTTACCGTGCAGCCGTTGATCGGTTATTACCTGGCGGCCTGCGCGGTGGTTTCGGGGTGCCGCCTGGTTTGTGCTGGGCGCGAGGCCGGCCTTGATGCCGATGTCATCCGGGAAAGGTTGCGTGAGCAGTATGTCGGATAAGGGCCTGGCGGTTGTTGGCGAGCGCGACAGCGTGCTGGCGTTTAAGGCGCTGGGCATGGTGGTGGCCGCGGTGGAAACCGGGCAGGAAGCCGCCCGCGCGGTGCAGCATTTTGCGCGGGAAGGGTTTGCCGTGGTTTTTATTACCGAATCGATGGCCGCCCTCATTCCCGAACTGCTTTCGCGCTACCGGCATGAGCCGCTGCCTGCGATTATCCCCATCCCCACCCATCAGGGGGCAACCGGCATGGGAATGGCAGGCATCAAACAAAACATCGAAAAGGCCGTTGGGGCCGATATTCTCTATGGGAAGGACGGATGACGGCATGGCTGCTGAAATCGTCAAGGTATCCGGGCCGCTGATTGTGGCCCGTGGCATGGCGGACGCCCGGATGTACGATGTCGTCCGCGTTAGCGAGCTTGGGCTGATCGGCGAGATCATCGAGCTGCGCGGGGACATGGCCTCCATCCAGGTGTACGAGGAAACCTCCGGCCTGGGGCCGGGCGAACCCGTTGAAAGCACAGGGGAGCCGCTGTCTGTTGAACTGGGGCCCGGCCTGATCGAATCCATTTTTGATGGCATTCAGCGCCCGCTGGAAGGCATCCGCGAGATGGCGGGGGATTACATTGCCCGCGGCGTGGTGGTCAATGCCCTTAGCCGCACGCGGGATTG
Organism: bacterium; assembly: GCA_029006015.1. Taxonomy (GTDB): domain Bacteria; phylum Bacillota; class Clostridia; order Christensenellales; family SUG1161; genus SUG1161. The sequence goes on along the minus strand of JAQXFY010000085.1, from coordinate 5,520 downwards.
GGATTTTGTGGCCACGGTACAGGTGGGTGCCCAGGTGGGGCCCGGCGATGTGGTAGGCACGGTGCAGGAAACGCCTGCGGTGCTGCATAAAATTATGGTTCCCCCGGGCGTATCGGGCAAGGTGGTGGAGATTTCCTCCGGCAAGCGGCGCGTCACCCAGGCGGCGGCCATCCTGGAAACCGCTGATGGCAGCCGGGTGGAAGTGCCCATGATGCAGCGCTGGCCCGTTCGCCGCGGCCGGCCTTATGTGGAAAAACTGACGCTGGACGAGCCCATGGTAACCGGCCAGCGTGTTATCGATACGTTCTTCCCGGTGGCCAAGGGCGGCACGGCCGCCGTGCCCGGCCCCTTTGGCAGCGGTAAAACCGTGGTGCAGCATCAGCTGGCCAAGTGGGCGGATGCCGATATCATCGTCTATGTCGGCTGCGGCGAGCGCGGCAACGAGATGACCGACGTGCTGATGGAGTTCCCCCAGCTGCACGATCCGCGTACGGGCTATCCGCTGATGAAACGCACGGTTCTGATTGCAAATACCTCCGATATGCCGGTGGCCGCGCGCGAGGCTTCCATTTATACGGGCATCACCATTGCGGAGTATTTCCGCGATATGGGTTACCGGGTGGCCATCATGGCCGATTCCACTTCCCGCTGGGCGGAGGCGCTGCGCGAAATGAGCGGCCGCCTGGAGGAAATGCCGGGCGAGGAAGGGTATCCGGCTTACCTGTCCAGCCGTTTGGCGGAGTTTTATGAGCGCGCCGGGCGCGTTCGCTGCCTGGGCGGCGATGGGCGCGAGGGCGCCATTACCGCCATCGGTGCGGTATCGCCCCAGGGCGGTGATATTTCCGAGCCGGTTACCCAGGCAACGCTTCGCATTGTAAAGGTGTTCTGGGGGTTATCGGCACAGCTGGCCTACCGGCGGCATTTCCCGGCGGTGGATTGGCTGCAATCCTATTCGCTGTATGTGGATAAGCTGGGCGCCGCTTTTGCCGCCGAGGCGGGGGAGGATTGGCTGGCCCTTCGCGGCGAGGCCATGGCGCTTTTGCAGGATGAGGCGGAGCTGGATGAAATCGTGCGGCTGGTCGGCGTGGATGCGCTGTCCGCACGCGATCGGCTTAAGCTGGAAGTGGCCAAATCCATCCGCGAGGATTATCTGCACCAGAACGCTTTCCACGAGGTGGATACCTACGCTTCGCTGAAAAAGCAATACCTGATGCTGGGGCTGATTTTATCGTTCTATCACCGCGCCGCCGACGCGCTGGAGGCCGGGGCGGAGTTTGGTGCCATCGCCAGCCTGCCCGTCAGGGAGGCTATCGGCCGCGCCAAGTATATTCCGGAAAGCCAGCTGGAGGAAATCAGCGCCATCGACAAACGCATTGCCGAGGAGCTGGATGCGCTGGTTGGCGAAGGAGGCATTACCTATGCTTAAGGAATACCGTACCATCCGCGAGGTGGTCGGCCCGCTGATGCTGGTTGACCAGGTGGAGGGCGTCAAGTATAACGAACTGGTGGAAATCGAGCAGCAAAACGGCGAAATCCGCACCGGCCGTGTGTTGGAAATCGATGGCAGCCGCGCGCTGGTGCAGCTGTTTGAAGGTTCCCAGGGCCTGCAGATTGCCACGGCGCGTGCCCGCTTTTTAGGCCGCGGGCAGGAACTGGCCGTTGCGCCCGATATGCTGGGGCGCGTGTTTGACGGCACGGGCAAGCCCATCGATGGCGGGCCGGAACTTATTGCCGAAAAACGCATGGATATCAACGGCGCGCCTATTAACCCGGCCGCACGCGATTACCCGGATGAGTTTATCCAGACCGGCGTTTCGGCCATTGACGGCCTCAATACGCTGGTGCGTGGGCAGAAGCTGCCGGTTTTCTCCGGCTCCGGCTTGCCGCACGCCAACCTGGCCGCGCAGATTGCCCGCCAGGCCACGGTGCTGGGCGATGATACGCGCTTTGCCGTTGTCTTTGCCGCCATCGGTATTACGTTTGAGGAAGCGGATTTCTTTATTTCCGATTTCCGCCGGACCGGCGCGTTGGACCGCACCGTGCTGTTTGTCAACCTGGCGGACGACCCGGCTGTTGAGCGCATCGCTACGCCGCGCATGGCATTGACGGCTGCCGAGTATCTGGCTTTTGAGCTGGATATGCATGTGCTGGTTATTTTAACCGATATGACCAACTATGCCGAAGCCCTGCGCGAGGTTTCCGCTGCCCGGCGCGAGGTGCCTGGGCGCCGCGGTTTCCCGGGCTATCTGTATACGGACTTGGCCTCCATTTATGAGCGGGCCGGCCGTATCCGCGGGCACAAGGGTTCCATCACGCAGATCCCGATTTTAACCATGCCGGAGGATGATAAAACCCATCCCATTCCGGACTTGACGGGTTACATTACGGAAGGCCAGGTCATCCTGTCGCGCGAGCTGTACCGCAAAGGGGTGGAGCCGCCCATCGACGTGCTGCCCTCGCTGTCGCGCCTGAAGGACAAGGGAATCGGCGCGGGTAAAACGCGGGAGGATCATGCCGATACCATGAACCAGCTGTTTGCCGCTTATGCCCGCGGAAAGGAAGCCAAGGAATTGGCCACCATTCTGGGCGAATCGGCGCTGTCGGATATCGATCTTCTGTATGCTAAATTTGCCGATGAGTTTGAAAACCGCTATGTGTCCCAGGGCTTTGGGGCCAGCCGCACCATCGAGCAGACGCTGGAATTGGGGTGGCAGTTGTTGTCCATCCTGCCCAGGAGCGAGCTCAAGCGCATCCGTGATGCATATCTGGATAAGTATTTGCCTAAGCAATAAGGCAACGGGAGGGACAAAATGGCAACATTGAGGGTTAATCCCACCCGCATGGAACTGACGCGCCTCAAGCGCCGTCTAAATACTGCGGCGCGCGGGCATAAACTGCTCAAGGATAAGCGCGACGAAATGATGCGCCAGTTTATCGCGCTGGCGCGCAGGAACCATGATCTTCGTTTGGAAGTGGAAAAGGCGCTGTCGGCAGCATTGGCGCAATTTGCGCTGGCGCGCGCCACCATCCCCCGGGAGGCGCTGGAAGGCGCCCTGCTGTATCCCGCCAGGCAAGTGGACATTGCGGTGGAAACCGGCAATGTCATGAGCGTGCGCGTGCCCAAGATTTCCATCACGGATGAAGGGCAGGCCCGCCAAAGCTACGGCACGGCGCAAACCACCGGCGAGTTGGACCGCGCCATTGCCCAGCTGGCCGAGGTGCTGCCCCAACTGGTGGAACTGGCTTCGATGGAAAAAACCTGCAACCTGCTGGCCGATGAAATCGAGCGGACCAGAAGGCGCGTCAACGCGCTGGAGTATAAGACCATCCCGGAACTGGGGGAAACCATCCACTCCATCAGCATGAAGCTGGATGAGAACGAGCGTGGCAACCTGACCCGCCTGATGAAGACCAAGGAACTTTTGCAAAAACGCGATTCATAATGACTGAAGAGGTGTCCTTTCCATGAAAAAGCTTGTGGTGTTTGCTCTATCCATTGCTTTGCTGACCGCCTCCATCATTGCCTTTTCTGCCTGTGGCAACCCTGCCGCTACCCCCGGCCCCGGCGATAATCTGACAAGCCAGTATATTGCCGATACGGCCTGGGATAAGCTGGCGGCCAAGCTGGGGGAGGATAATATCACCCAAAAGCTACAAACACCCGATAGCTTTGTGGATGAAAATTATCCCAAGCTGCCTAAGGACAAGCTGAAGGATTATGCCATTTATAACGCGATGGCCGCGCTGGAAGCATTTGAGTTTGCTGTTTTTACGCTTAACAATGCCGGCGATGCCGATAAGGTGACGGAAGCCTGCCAGACGCGCGCTGCCCAGATTGCCGATATTTTTAAAAGCTACCTGGTGGAACAGGCGCAATATGCCCAGAACCCCACCATCGAGCGGATCGGCAACCACATCGTCTTTATCGTTGGGCCGGAAGCCAATGAGCTGCTGACCTGCGTTAAGGAAGTTATGGGGGCTTAAAGCTTTCCTTGGGGCTGGCCGGATGCTTGAAAGGTTTTATACCCGGATAAGCCATATGAAGCCAATATTAAAGCGCCGCAGCCATTAAATGCTGCGGCGCTTTTTTGCGCTGGCATGCGGTTGGGTGTGCCGCAGCTGCCGTATGGAAGATGGTTTTACGCAAAGCCCGGTAAAACCGTATGCACCACAGCGGCCCATCAACCGGCAGATTATGCGTACCGGCTTGCGTTTGATCGATAGGCTATCATGTACACGGGGGTGGAGGCATGCCCATATTGGATGCTTTGAATACAAAAAGTAAAGCATTTGTGGTGCTGCTTTTTTCGCTGGTTTCCATTGGATTGTTCCCGGTTTCAACGTTTATCGCTGCCAGCATCTGCCAAAGCTGGTATGGCCTGGTGGTTGGCCTGTTGCTGATGGCCCTGGCCATCCCCTTTCATTATTGTGCCAAAAAACACCCCAAGGGGTATTTTGTCAGCTTTTTCACAAATTCCATTGCTAATGGGTTTTCTGCTTCGGCTTATTATCTGGCAAAAAACATTCCCTTGGATTGGTGCCAGATGTTGCTTGCCGCTATGCCGGCTGCCGCTATTTTAGGGTTGGTATATGTAATGCTGCAAAAAATGGGTAAAACCAAGAAAACGGCCGTATTGGTGGCGGCTGTTATCGATGCTTTGCTTATTCTTTTGTCCCTGGCCTTGTGGATCGTGTATGGTAAGGCTGCATTCAGCTTTGGTTTCTTTTGCGCATGGATAGCGTTGTTTTATCTTTGCGTTTTTGGCATCACCATCCACCATGACGGGCGCGCCGTCATGAGGGATATATCCTTTGGAAGCTTTGGCGCTTTTATTATGCTTACGGTTGTGGTTATCTTTATTCTGTCAGAAGGCGAAGCGCTTGACGGATTGGATTTGGATTTGTTTGAAGGGCGAAAAAACAAGCATAAAAAATAAAACGTACATGGAATGAAGAACTTGCGCCAAATAACGCAAGCCGGGATGCTGCAAATACAATAAATTGCTGTCTGCCAGGCTATGGGCGCAGCCGTTTTTGACCGGCTGCGCCCATAGCACGTTTTGCTATTTGCCGTACAGGCGGCATGGCGGGGGGCACCGGCCTTTTTAAAAAACACGTTCGCCATCGGCCACGGTACGATCGGGCCCCAGCAGCGCAACGCCGTCCGGCGTATTGATGCCCAGCACCAGCACCTGGCTCATAACCTCGGCCACCTGGCGGGGCGGAAAGTTGACCACCGCAATAACCTGCCGGCCGATGAGCTCGATTGCCGCATACAGCCCCGTTAGCTGTGCGGAGGAGGTTTTGATGCCGATATCCGCCCCGAAGTCGATGGTCAGGCGATAGGCAGGCTTTTTGGCTTTCTGGTTGGGCACGGCCTCCACAATGGTGCCCACCCGCATATCCACTTTTTCAAAATCAGCCCATGTAATCATGCGTATTCCTCCATAACGGGATATGGCTTGATTATACCCATGCTTTTTACAGGGTGCAAGCAGGAAAACGCCGGCATTTGAAGGG
>JAQXFY010000084.1 GCA_029006015.1 bacterium | reverse complement strand
TGACCGGGAAAAAGGCACGGTGACCATCATCTTCCAGAAGGTGGGCCTGACCACCCAGCTGCTGGGGGACCTGGGGGAGGGCGACTCCATCCGGGATTTCGTCGGCCCCCTGGGCCTGCCCACGGAACTGCCCGAGGGCGCCAATCGGGTGTGCGTAGTGGGCGGCGGCGTGGGCTGCGCCATTGCCTATCCCCAGGCCAAGGGCCTGCACGCCAAGGGCATCGCGGTGGACGTCATCGCCGGCTTCCGCTCCAAGGACATCGTTATTCTGGAGAAGGAGTTCAAGGCGGTCTGCGACAATCTGTACATCACCACCGACGACGGCTCCTACATGGAGAAGGGCTTTGTAACCGACAAGCTCAAGAGCCTGATCGACGCCGGCAACCAGTACGATGCGGTCATCGCCATCGGGCCCATCCCCATGATGAAGTTCGTGTGCAAGACCACCGAGCCTTACGGCATCAAGACCATCGTGTCCCTCAACCCCATCATGATCGACGGCACCGGCATGTGCGGCGGCTGCCGGGTGAAGGTGGGCGGCAAGATGAAGTTCGCCTGCGTGGACGGGCCGGACTTTGACGGCCATCAGGTGGATTTTGACGAGCTGATGTGCCGCAACGCCGTCTACCGGGGCGAGGAAGCCGAGCAGAAGGGCCGCCACGACTGCCGTATGGAGCAGCTGGGCAAAGCCCTGATCCATTGAAGGAGGGCGCGGGAACATGCCGAATATGAGCTTGACCAAGGTGCCCGTACCGGAGCAGGAGCCCCAGGTGCGCAACCATAACTTCAAGGAGGTCTGCCTGGGCTATACTGCCGAGCAGGCCATGGAGGAGGCCGGGCGCTGCCTCCACTGCAAGAACCAGCCCTGCGTGGCCGGCTGCCCGGTGAACATCCACATCCCCGATTTCATCGCCAAGGTGGCCGAGGGCGACTTCAAGGCCGCCTACGAGATCATCTCCGACACCAACGCCCTGCCCAGCGTCAGCGGCCGTGTCTGCCCCCAGGAGAGCCAGTGCGAGGCCCGCTGTGTCCGCGGCATCAAGGGCGAGCCGGTGGCCATCGGCCGGCTGGAGCGCTTTGTGGCCGATTGGCACATGGCGCAAAAGCAGGCGCCCGCCCAAAAGCCCGAACCCAACGGCCATAAGGTGGCGGTTATCGGTTCCGGCCCGTCGGGCCTTACCTGCGCGGGCGAACTGGCCAAGAAGGGCTACAGCGTAACCGTGTTTGAGGCGCTGCATGTGGCCGGCGGCGTGCTGGTTTACGGCATTCCGGAATTCCGTCTGCCCAAGACCATCGTGCAAAAGGAAATCGAAGGGTTAAAGGAACTGGGCGTGGATGTTGAATGCAACATGGTCATCGGCAAAACGCTGTCCATTGACGAGCTTTTTGAGCGTGGCTATGAAGCGGTCTACATCGGCTCCGGCGCCGGATTGCCCCGGTTTATGGGCATCCCGGGTGAAAACCTCAAGGGCGTATATTCCGCTAACGAGTTTTTGACCCGCGTCAACTTAATGAAAGCTTACCGTTCCGACAGCGCTACCCCCATCCAGCATGCCAGGAAAGTGGCGGTGGTGGGCGGCGGCAACGTGGCCATGGACGCGGCCCGTTGCGCCAGGCGCCTGGGGGCGGAGGAAGTTTCCATCGTCTACCGCCGTTCCGCTGCCGAGCTTCCCGCCCGGGCGGAGGAAGTGGAGCATGCGCACGAGGAAGGCATTGCTTTCCATTTCCTGACCAACCCCACCGCCGTATTGGAAGGCGAGCAGGGCTGGGCGCGCGGCCTTAAGTGCGTGCGCATGGAGCTGGGCGAACCCGATGCTTCCGGGCGCCGCCGGCCCGTGGAAGTGGAAGGCTCCGAATTTGAATTGGAAGCCGATTGCATCATCATTGCCATCGGCACCTCCCCCAACCCGCTGATTAAGGATACCACGCAAGGCCTTGAAACCCAGCGTTGGGGCGGCATTATTGCCGATGAGGATACCGGCCACACCTCCCGCGAGCATGTATATGCCGGCGGCGATGCGGTGACCGGTGCGGCTACGGTTATTCTGGCCATGGGCGCGGGCAAGGCCGCGGCCAAAGCCATCGACCAGGAGTTGGGGGCTACATCCTAAGCCCCTTTTACCCAAGGAGGAAAGGACCATGCTGACCATTGGCATCGAAGGGCAGGCAACCGCCCGCGTTACGCAAGATCAAACGGCCATGGCTATGGGCAGCGGCGATTTGCCGGTGCTGGCTACGCCCGCTGTCGCTGCGCTGATGGAAGGCGTGGCCAAGGATAGTGTTTTACCGTATTTGGCGGAGGGGCAAGGCACGGTGGGAACCGTGCTTTCCCTCCGCCATACTTCTCCTACCCCCGTGGGCATGCAGGTGTATGTCCGCTCCAGGCTGACGCACATCGATGGCCGGCGGCTGGTGTTTGAGGTGGAAGCCCGCGATGAAGCCGGCCCCATCGCCACCGCCGAGCACGAGCGCTTTATCATCGACAACCAGCGCTTTATGCAAAAATGTGCCGCCAAGGGGGAAGTCTCCCATGGCTGAGTTTTTGCGTTTAAAACAATCCAACTGCAAAAATTGTTATAAATGCATCCGCCAGTGCCCGGTAAAAAGCATCCGTTTTTCGGATAACCAGGCCCATATTATCGAGGAAGAATGCGTGCTGTGCGGGCAGTGCTTTATCGCCTGCCCCCAGGGCGCCAAGGAAATTCGCAACGATGTCGACCGCGTGCGCGATCTGATTGCCAGCGGGCGCCCGGTCTATGCCAGCGTTGCCCCATCCTTTGTTGCCAATTATGAAGGCTCTACCATTGCCACGCTGGGCGCCGCACTGGCCCGGCTGGGCTTTGCCGGGGCGGAGGAAACCGCCATCGGCGCCACTATCGTAAAAAACCGCTATGACCAGATGCTGGAAAACGATGCGCCGCCGGTTATTATTTCCTCGTGCTGCCATAGCGTTAATTTGCTGATCCAGAAAAAATTCCCGGAGCTGCTTCCGTATCTGGCCCCGGTCATCTCGCCCATGCAGGCCCATGGCAAGGTGTTAAAAGCCGCCCATCCGGGGGCCGCGGTGGTGTTTATCGGGCCGTGCATTTCCAAAAAGGCGGAGGCGGAGCAGTACCCGGGCATCATCGATTGCGCCCTGACTTTTGAGGAGCTGACGGGTTGGCTGGCCCAGGAGGGGCTTTCCCTGGCGCCGGGCAGCGATACCAACCCCCAATCCCGCGCGCGGCTGTTCCCGACCGCGGGCGGCATCCTGCGCACGATGGCATGCCGGCGCAAGGATATCAGCTATTTAACCATAGATGGCATGGATAACTGCATCCAGGCCCTTAAGGATATCGCCGAGGGCAGCCTGACGGGTTGCTTTATCGAAATGTCGGCCTGCCCGGGCAGCTGCATCGGCGGCCCCGGCTTGGACAAAGGCCGCCGCGCCCCCATCCGCGATGCCATCGCCGTCAACCGCGCCGCCGGGCAGGAGGATTTCCCCGTTACCATGCCCCCCAGCGGCGAGCTTACCAAAAAAATGGGCTTTATGGGTGCGCGCATGGCGCAGCCCTCCGCCCAGGCCATCCGCGAGATTTTGGCCCAGATGGGCAAAACCCGCCCGGAGCACGAGCTTAACTGCGGCAGCTGCGGCTACAACACCTGCCGGGAAAAGGCCATTGCCGTATACATGGGCAAGGCCGATCTGAGCATGTGCCTGCCCTTTTTAAAGGAAAAGGCGGAATCTTTTTCCGATACCATCATCAACAATACGCCAAACGGCATCATCGTGTTAAACGAGGGGCTGGAGGTGCAGCAGATCAACGCGGCGGCGCGGCGCATGATGAATATCGCAAGCGCCTCCGATGTGTTGGGCGGGCCGGTGGTGCGCATCATGGACCCGCAGCCCTTTTTCAATGTGCTGGAGACCGGCCGCAGCCAGAACGAGCAGCGCATTTACCTGGCCGAATACAAGCGCTATGCGGCCATGTCCATCCATTATGATGCCAGTTACCATATTTTGATTTGCATTCTGCGCGATATTACCCAGGAAGAGCTCAGCCGCGCGGGTAAGGATGAACTGCGCCAGAAAACCATCGAAACGGCGGACAAGGTCATCGAAAAACAAATGCGCGTGGTGCAGGAAATCGCTTCCCTGCTGGGGGAAACAACGGCCGAAACCAAGATCGCCCTGACCAACCTGAAGGAGTCGCTGGAGGATGAATAGCCTGTGCGTGGATATCGGCTACCATAGCCTGAATAAATGGGGCGAACAGCTGTGCGGCGACCATGTGGAAGTGATCACCCCTGCGGAGGACAGCACCGTGCTGGTATTGGCCGACGGGCTGGGCAGCGGGGTTAAGGCCAGCATTTTATCGACGCTGACGGCCAAGATTATCTCGACCATGACGGCCAGCAACATGTCGCTGGAGGATTGCGTGGCCACCATCGCCAAAACGCTGCCCATTTGCAGCGAGCGGGGCATCGCCTATTCCACGTTTACCATCATCCGCATCACCGGCAACCGGGAGGCGGAGGTCATCGGCTATGATAACCCGCGCGTCATCCTGCTGCGGGGCGGGAAAAACACCCCTTATCCCGAATCCACGCTGGAAATCGAGGGAAAAACCATCACCCGAAGCCACATCGCCCTGCAGGAAGGGGATGCCTTTGTCTGCACAAGCGATGGCGTGCTGCATGCCGGTGTGGGGCTTAGCCTGAATTTGGGGTGGGACCGCAAGGATATTATCGCTTATCTGGAGCGCATGTACGATGCCAACATGACGGCTAAAACGCTGGCCACGGTGCTGCTGGATGAATGCAACAGCCTGTACGGGGGGAGGCCGGGCGATGATACAACGGTATGCGTGCTTAAGATCCGCTCGCGCAAGCCTGTCAACCTGGTGATGGGGCCGCCGGCCAAGCCGGAGGACGACAACCGCATGATGGCGCTTTTCTTTGGCAAGCAAGGGGAGCACATTGTCTGCGGCGGCACCACGGCCAAGATCGCCGCGCGGTATCTGAAAAAAAGCATCATCATGCCCCCGCTGGAGGAGCACCCGGCCGATCCGGATATTCCCCCGGTTTCCGAAATCGAAGGGGTCGATCTGGTAACCGAGGGCGTGCTGACCTTTAGCCGCGTGCTGGATTATGCCAAGGATTACATCGGCGATAACCAGCACTATATCCGCTGGAGCAGCCAGAGTGACGGCGCTTCCTGCATCGCGCGCATGCTGTTTGAGGATGCAACGGATATTAACTTTTATGTTGGCCGGGCGATGAACCCCGCCCACCAGAAGGCGGAAATGCCGCTGCAATATAACATCAAAATGCGCATGGTGGAGGAATTGGCCGATTGCCTGCGCACCATGGGCAAGCGCATTAAGATCAGCTATTTTTAAGGCGGTTCAAGCCGGCGGCAGCAGCGTGCATAAAAAGCCGTGCTACCGCCTGTTTTTATTTGGGCCGGCCGCCGTGGGAGGGCGGATATGCAGGCGCGCCTGCCGGGCAAGGGGCATGCCGGTTTGGGCTGCACCCGCCATTTGCCATGCTGCCGGCCGGCCTGCTATCATGGCAGCAAACAAAAGGGGGAATGCCCTGTGGCATTTTGCTTGGTTAAACAGGTTCGGGATGATCCGGTAGCCAGAAATGGTTTTTTGCCCTGGCCCGGTCTGTATTTGGTTTATCCTTTGAACAATGGTATCAGAAAGGGTATTGGACACCGCGCTATATCCCCTACGCCCTGATGGAAGGCAGCCGCGTGGTGGCCAATATCTCCGTTAATGTGATCGATACCTGCCGGCAAGGCGAAAAAAAGCGCTATGTTCAGCTGGGCACGGTTATGACCCATCCGGCCTACCGGCATCAGGGCCTGGCACGGCGCCTGATGGGCGAGGTGCTGCACGATTGGCGACAGGCCTGCGATGCCATCTACCTGTATGCAAACGATACGGTGCTGGATTTTTATCCCAAATTTGGTTTTGTGCGCGCCTGCGAATATCAATACAGCAAAGCCATCACCCCAAACCCCGCCCCCGTGCGCAGGATGGATATGCAAAACCCCGCCGATATAGCGCATCTGAAGGCACTGTATGCCCAATCCAACCCCTTTTCGGCCCTGCCCATGCCGGATAACATCGGGCTTGTGATGTTTTATCTGGATGGCATGCTGCGCGATTGCGTATACGAGGTGGTGGGGCAGGAAGCCATCGTAATCGCCAGCTTTGAGGGCAAGGAAATGACGTGCCATGATATCTTTTGCCGCGAGGGCAGCGCCCTTGACCCCCTGTTGGCGGCGGTGGCCCCCTGCGATACGCGCCGGGTTGCCCTGGGCTTTACCCCCAAGGATACAAACGGATATGATGTGCGGCCCATCGGCGGGGAGGATGACGCCCTGTTTGTGCTGGCCGGCAAGGATAATCCTTTTGCAGGGCAGCGCGTGATGATGCCCCTGCTGTCCCACGCATAGCACGGATGCGGGTTTTGCCGGGGTGGATAACAGGCGCCGCCCGGGCAAACCCCGGGCGGCGCAATGGGTATGGGGATATCCGCAAACCGGGCCCATGCAGGAAGGCTCTGGCGACCTTGCCGGGGCAGATCGATTAAAAGCGGATGATGTGGGGCGGCTGGGTATAGGTGGAAAAGGTGGCCGTGGCATCCTTCAGGTAGAACACCTGGGTATTGCCATCGCCGGGGCGGTATACATGCTGCAACTCGGGATAATCCTCCAGCATGGCCTGCTGGGCTTGCAGGCGATCATCCTCCACCAGCGTGGCGGCTACGCGCAGCCATTTTCGCCCTTCCAGCGCGCAAAGCTCCACCCTGGGGTTGGCGGCAATCTGGCGGGAAACGGGTTTGCGTTTGCCCGTTAAAATATACAGCCGGCCCTCAAACAGGCAGATGGTGCCAAAGGGGCGCACCCTGGGCTGATCTCCCTCCAGCGTGGACAAAAAATAGGTGCCGCATTTTTTTAGGAAAGCATATACCTCTTGCATAAAGGCCCCCCTTGTTGATGGGCCTGGCCACCGTAAAAAGCGGCCGGGCTTTTATCGTGCCGCGATGCATACGGGCGGCGGCTTTTACAGGGCAAAGCCAAACGCCGTATCCACACCGGCCGCCAGGCATAAAACCGCGCCATGCAGGGCGGCAGATATGGAAAAATCCGCCTGTTGTAAGGGCGGATTTCTGTCCGGCGCCCCTGGCGCCCCCACCGGTAAAAGGCAGCCGGCCACCTTTGCGCCGCCTTTAGGGAAGCGGATCAAACATCTGCACCTTATGGTGAATGGATACCGGCAGGCGCGGGAAATCGCGCGTAAATTTTTTGATCAGCCGTTGCAGAACCATTTCCGCGCTTTCAAATGTATTGGTGGGCAACATCAGCAAAAGCTGGGATACGCTGTAGCGGGTAAACACATCGCCCCGCCGCAGCGAGCCCTGTACGCTGCCGATAAGCCGCTCCATGGCGTTTTGCAGGATGCGTTTTTCAAGGGGATTGCCGCCGGCATCGGTTAAAGTCATTAAAGCGATGTAGACAACCCGGCCGGTACGCGCGGCGGAACGCGCCTCCAGCTGATAGATCTCCTTAAAAAATTCATATTCGCAGAACAACGCGCCGGAAACCCGCTCCTTTTCGCGCAGGTTTTCCTTGATGATATTTAAATCGGTTTCCAGGCTGTTGCTGGTTTTAACAACCTCGCGGTACAGCCGCGTCAGCTCCGGCGAAGGGGTAACGCCAAAGTGGTTGTAGAACAGATCGGTTACATATTCATAATGCGCCTTGGCCGCATGCATGTTGCCCGTGCTGACCAGTGTGCTGATCAGGCAGTAATGCAGCTTTTCATCGTATGGATCGATGTTGATGGCCTGGCGGCAGATGCCGATCATTTCATCCCAGCGCTGATCCTTGTCAAGCAGGTCAAGCGCTGCATGGACCACACGCAGATAGGCGTTGTGGTAATAGGTATATATCGATATGGCCCATGGCTCGGAGGAAGCTTTGGGCAAAAAATCCCCCCGGTACAGGGCAATGGCCTTTAAATAGGCAGCAAGCCGCGTGGCATCATCGGCCTGGGGGGCATCCCCGGCCTCCACAAGCTGGTCAAAGCCATCAACATCCACCTGGCAGCAAATATGCGGGTTCCAGCAATAGCTGCCCCGGTGATAAAGGATGATATCCCGCCTATCGGCCACGCCCAGGGAGCCGACCGCACTGCGCACGCGGTGCAGCAGCGTTTTTAATGCGTTGGCAGGATCCTCGCTTTCTTCGTTGGGCCAAAGCAGATCAATCAGCTCTTCCTGGGAGATGGAACGGTCCCGAAAGGTAATCAGGTATTCCAGCAGCAACAAAAGCCTTTTTGAACGGTTACTCTGATCGTCGATGGATTTATCCCCGTATGTCAGGGAAAAACCGCCAAACATTTGAACGGATAAGGGTTGTACGGCTGCCATGCTTTTGCTTCTCCTTTCCGGAAGACCATTTTTATAAGAGGGACACTTCCACGTGTATGCTTATGGTTAAGTATTATACGGGTTAAACTTAAAATTTGCAACAAAAGCAATCAATAGATCATTTAAAAAAGAAGAAAATGTGCATTTATCATAGCTTTCCTGGCAATCCCCCTGGTTAGCCTGCCTGTTTATGGCATGTGGGCCAAGGCCATATTATGCCATACTTTTGCATCTTTTTGCCATCATTTGTTATCGCCCCTTCCTGTTCCCTGGGCGGGATAAATTTGGGCCCTATACAGGCTTGCCAGCGCCGCCGGATATCGCTATCATAACATTAGGCGGGTTGTTACTATACAGGATAGGGGGGATGACAAAACACCGCACCGGCACGCTGCCGGCGCGGCACGGCCTGCAACCCACCGGGCCTTTGGCGCCGCCGCCTGCCATGGGTTTTATGCCGTTTGGCACCCTTTTACAGCGCTGCGGCGATACATAAAACCATTTGCGTATAAACCATACATACACATACGGAGGGAAGATTATGTCTTTATTTCAATTTGCGTACTGCCCGGGTTATGATGAAAAGCTGGTGGCACTGGCTGCAATGTCGCCGGAGAAATGGTCCTTTGCGGAGGCAAACGATAACCAGATTTTGCGCAATTTCCTGGAACACACCTTTTCCAAGCTGGAGGAGGAGGGCAAAATTTGGGAAACCCCGCAATACGCGCTGTTTAATACCGGGTTGTATACCCCCTATTACGAAAGCATCTATGGCTATTTTACGCTAAACCGCATGCCCGACCGGCAAAAATGGTACCTGGACGATTTTTATACCGAATACCAGCTTGCCGTTATGGGCGTGGCAGCTTTCCCGCCCCGCGCCGATTATTTTACCAACCCGGCCGACCTTGTTTTTAACACCAACTTAAACATCATTCCCCAATATGACCACATTTTTTCCGAAGGCGATAACCTGATGCGCATTCCGGAAGCCATCCGAACCTCCCCCAATAAAATTCAACTGTTTAAAGGCGCGATCGAGCATGCCAAGCACATGATCGATGCCAATTATAAAACCGCGGTTCCCCAGTATTACCGCGGCAAGATCCAGCTGCTGGTGCCGCTGTGCCTGTGCGGGGATGCAAAGCCCGATCTGGCGCTTGTGGTATCCAAAAACGAGGCGGGCAACCTGTACCTGGGCCACACCTGCCTGACGCTGGAGATGGCCTACAACAACGCCCGTTTGATCGCCCGGCCCGAAAGCGAATGGCTAAGGCCCTAAAACTCCCCTGCCCCCGCGCGGGTCGTTCTTCCCCCGGCGGCGCCCTGCCCCATGGGAAAGCGCAGCTAAAAACAAGGGGCCCTGTCGCAAAAGCGGGCCAGCGGCCTTTTGCCGGCACCCGGGCTTTGCCTTTTCCCCAAGCAGCAGGCTATGCCTGCTGCTTTTTTATATTCCCCCTACCCCGCATGGGTTTGCATGCCGCCTTGCCCTGTCGCATAAGATAGCAAAAAACCGGAGGCATGCATACCATGGAGCAAAACCCCGCACCCATCCCTCCGCAGGAGGGGGAAACCGAAATCCAGCGCCTTGAGGTGCAGACCACGGCCGCGCGCGGCGCCCTGCCGGTACCGGGCACGATCATTACCCTGTATCGGGCAGGCTCGGATACGCCGTTATCCACCGCTATGACCAACTTAAACGGGCTTACCCCCATTTTTTTGCTGCCTGCCCCGCCCGCTGCCGCGTCCCTGACCCCTGCATCCCCCAAGCCTTACTCCAGCTATACGGCCTCGGCCCAGGCCCCTGGCTTTTACACCGCAAAGGGCCTGCCCATCACGGCCTTTGGCGGCGGTTCCGCCCGGCTGACGGTGGCCATGCTCCCCTTGCCGGAGGGCGGGCCGATGTTCCCGGAAGGGATGCTGCCCGATGAAAGGGGGCCAATCTAAATGGTGCGCCTTCCCTATGTGCCCGAATTTATCACCGTGCACCCCGGCCGGCCGTCCAGCTCGGTGCCCGATATTACGTTATCCTTTCCCGATTATATTAAAAATGTAGCTTCCAGCGAAATCTATCCCACCTGGCCTGAGGATTCGCTGATCGCCAACATCCTGGCCCAGATTTCCTTTGCGCTTAACCGCGTGTATACGGAATGGTACCGCAGCCGGGGATATTCCTTTGATATTACCTCTTCCACCGCATACGATCAGGCCTTTGTTTATGGGCGCGATATTTTTTCCAACATCTCCGATATCGTCGATGATATCTTTAACCATTATATCCGCCGGCAGGGGTTTATCGAGCCGCTGGCCGCCTCCTTTTGCAGCGGCACAACGGCAACCTGCAATGGGCTTAGCCAGTGGGGTTCGGTTACGCTGGCCGAAAGGGGCTACACCAGCATGGAAATACTTAGGCACTATTATGGCGATAACATCGAACAGGTGGAGGATGCACCCATCGCCCCCTATGTTCCCAGCTATCCCGGCGCCCCATTATCCGAAGGATCAAGCGGGCGCGCGGTTTATGAAATGCAGTATAAGCTTAACCGCATCGCCCTCAACTGGCCGCTTATCCCATTGATCGATCCCGTGGACGGCATCTTTGGCAGCGCAACAAAAGCCTCCGTTATGGCCTTTCAGGAAATCTTTGGCCTGGCCCGGGATGGCATCATCGGCAAACAGACGTGGTACCAGGTTATCTATCTTTACGCCGCCGTCAAGCAGCTGGCCGAGCTGGAAAGTGAAGGCGAAACGCTTTGGGGGATGGACGCCAGCTATCCGGGCGCGTTGCAGCTGGGCGATGAAGGGCGCAAGGTGCTTGTACTCCAGCATTGGCTGTGGACCATCTCGCTTTTCGATGCACGCATTCCGCCCGGGCCGGTGGACGGGGTTTTTATGGAAAAAACCCACCAGCAGGTACGCAGCTTTCAGGCCATCTCCGGCCGGGAGCCCAACGGGCGGGTAACCGACCGGGACTGGGAGCTGATCTACCGCCAGGTATCGGGCATCCTGAAAACCATTCCCAGGCTGTTGCCGCGCATGCCCAGGGTATCCTCCCTGGGGCAAACGCTGGTGCCCGGCGATACCGGCGAGCTGGTTTTAAAGCTGCAATCCATGCTGATGGCCGCCAACCGTTTGCGGCAGGATGCGCCCCCCTTGGCCCCAACCGGCCTGTATGATGAAGCCGTGGAACAAAATGTGCGCCTGTTCCGCCTGCATGAGGGCATGGAGCCCGATGGGCATTGCGATCACCAAACCTGGAACGCCTTGGGCGAGGCCTATCGCGGCATCTTTGCGGTGCGCGCCAGGCGGCTTGGGCAGTACCCGGGCATGGCGCCCGCCATGGATATGCTGGACCCCGCCCGGATAGGAGGATGACGCCATGGATTTTCTTTACCGTGCCCCCGGCCCCATCATGGAGGCCCAGGCCCGTCTGCGCGAGCTGGCCAAGCACGATGCCGCTTTATTGCCGCTGATAGCCGATGGCGTTTTTTCCCGGCAGACGCTGGAGGCCGTGCGCGCCTATCAGCGTGCGCGCGGCCTGCCCGTGACCGGCCAGCTGGATCTGGCCACCTGGAACCGGCTGATGCATGGCGAACAGCTGCCCATCGGCAGCCTGGAAGGGGTATAGCCCAAGCCGGGCCGGTATGCGTTTTTGGGCTATTGCATCCATTCGCCCTCCATCGGAAGGGTATCCAGAATATCCCTGACTTTTTCCAGCGTGGCCGACAGCACCTGCTCCATGGGCTGATGCATGCGCTCGGCCACCTGCCGGTAAAAGGCATGGGCCTGAGGGGAAAGGGTAACGGTATAGCAGGCCACAGGCGTACCCCCTTTTTATAGCATAAACCCAGTATGCCCCGTTGCCCGCCGCCCATCCGCACCCGCCCGCTTTTCTTTCCCCCAATGGTAAAGCAGGGCTGCCGCAAGGCCGCCCTTTTTATCGCTGTATATCCGGGGGCCTTGAGCCCTTTCATAAACGCGCAAACGCTTGCCCCGAAAGGCACCAAATAGCCCCTTGCCCAATAGGCTGTAGCGAATGGATAAAGGGAGGCGATACCATGGCCACATATCATCCCGATGGCAGCGAAATGGGCGAAAGCCCCGCGGCCCCCGCCACCTACGAGGAATACTGCCGCATCAACACCAACAAAGGGGAAATCAAAATACACGCATTTGCCGGCCCCCAGGCGCTTCCGGTATCGGGGGTGCAGATCACCATTACAAAGGCGCTGCCCGATGGGGAGCATGTGCTGTTCAGGGGCGCTACCGATATCGATGGCATCATCGATTCCATTGTGGTGCCTACGCCGCCCAGGCAGCTGTCCATGTTTCCCAACCTGCGTATTCCCTACGCCACCTACCGCATTTATGCCCACCACCCCGAGTTTAGGCTGATCCCCTCCTTTGGCGATATCGCGGTGTTTGATGGCATTAAATCCATTCGGCGCATCCCCATGGTGCGCCTGCAGCGCGCAGAATAGGGGGCGCTTGGATGGCTGAGGTGATCATTCCGGAAACCATTATCGTGCATTTGGGAACCCCGGGTTCCAACGCGGCTAACCTGACCGTGCCTTTCCCGGAATATATTAAAAATGTTGCCTCCAGCGAAATCTATCCCACATGGCCGGAACAATCCATCCGCGCCAACGTGCTGGCACAGATTTCCTACGCCCTCAACCGTGTATATACGGAATGGTATCCCAGCCAGGGATATTCCTTTGATATCACCAATTCCACCGCCTTTGACCAGGCCTTTGTCGAGGGCAGGGATTATTTTGATACCATCGTTGAAATAGTCGACGAGATTTTTAACAACTATGTTGTTATGCAGGGGCAGGTGCAGCCCTATTTTACCCAGTATTGCAGCGGAACAACCGTCACCTGCCCGGGGCTTAGCCAGTGGGGCACCGTTCCCCTGGCGGAGGAGGGCATGACGGCGGAGGAAATCCTTCGATATTACTATGGCGATGTTCGGGTGGTGGAAAATGCACCGGTACAGGGCATTCCGGCTTCCTACCCCGGCGTGCCGCTTCGGATCGGCAGCGCGGGGGAGGAGGTACGCATCATCCAGCGCCAGCTCAACCGCATCGCCCTTAATTACCCCGGCATCCCCACCATTCCCCAAACAAACGGCATTTTTGATATCCATACCCGCCAGGCGGTGCTTGTTTTCCAGCAGATTTTCGACCTGGTGGTGGATGGCATCGTCGGAAAGGCCACCTGGTACAAGATCAAGCGCATCTATGTGGGCATTAAGCGCCTGGGGGAGCTGGCCTCCGAGGGCCTGACGCTGGAGGAGGTGGACCGCCTGTTTTCCCGGCAGCTGGCCCTGGGCGACAGCGGAAACGAGGTACGCATCGCCCAATATTACCTGGCCGTTATTTCCTATTTCGATCCGTTTATCCCCCAGGTATTGATCGATGGCGAATTTGACCAAAATACCCTGGAGGGCGTGCTGGCCTTTCAGCGGCAATACAACCTGCCGCAAACCGGCATTATCGACAGGGAAACCTGGAACCTGATGATGAGCGCCTATAACGAGCTGCTGCGCCAGCTGCGGGAAAACGGCATCGATTTGGACCAGGTAAGCCAGATTTATCCCGGCCGCGTGCTGACGCAGGGCATGCAGGGGGACGATGTATCGGACCTGCAAGCCCTGATCAACCGCGCGGCATCCATAAACCCCTGGATCCCAACCGTGCCCCAAAGCGGCACGTTTGACCAGCAGACCGAGCGCGCGGTGCTGGATATTCAGGCAAGCAACGAAATTTTGCCCGATAACGGCGCGGTCGGCCCGCTGACGTGGGGATATATTGTGCTGCTTGGCACCACGCCCGTCGATCCGGACGGCGCGGCGCAAAACACGCAGTAGCCCCCCCTTTCCATGCAACAAGGGCGCGTCCATTGCCGGGCGCGCCCTTGCTGCAGCCATATATGAACATTTTTTTAACACTCCATCACAAGGGTTGTATTTACAAAATCAATCCCTTATAATAAACGCCATTCACTATTCTTTTTACTAAATCAGGATTAAAAAGGAGGGCCTGTCCTCATGGCCGATGCCATCCATCAGGATCTTACCCGCGCATTGACCCGTCTATATTATATGGATTCCGTTACCAGTTTAGCGGTTTTTCTGCAGGGCGAGCTTTTTGTGCTGCACTATTTAAACGAACATAAGGGCCAGCAGATCAACCCCTCCCATTTAAGCGAGGGGCTGCACGTTTCCCGCTCCCGCATTACGGCGCTGCTGAATTCCCTGCGCAAAAAGGGCCTGATCACCATGGAGCTGTCGCCCACGGACAGGCGGCGCTGGTGCATCTGGCTGACGGAGGAGGGGGAAGCCTATTTCCAGGAAAAGCGCAAAACGGTGGATGCCTACATCGATAAGCTGGTGCTTGGCCTGGGCGATCAGAACGCCATCGATTTGACCCGGCTGATCAACCTGTCCGTTGAAATTATGGAGGGTGAGGGGAAATGAAGGATTTCGTGCTGTTTGATGATGTCTGCAAAACCTACCGCATGGGGGAGCACACCATCAACGCTGCGGATCATATTTCCTTTTCCATCGATCAGGGGGAATTTTGCGTCATCGTCGGCCCAAGCGGCGCCGGTAAAACAACGGTGCTCAACATGCTGGGCGGCATGGATACGGTAACATCGGGCACCATATTGCTCGATGGCGTTACCATCAGCCGCATGACGGCCAAGCAGCTGACCGCTTACCGCCGCTATGACGTAGGCTTTGTTTTCCAGTTTTACAACCTGGTGCAGAATCTGACGGCGCTTGAAAACGTCGAGCTGGCTTCGGAAATCTGCAAAAACCCGATGGATGCCGCGCAGGCGCTGGCCCTGGTGGGGCTGGAGGCGCGCATGAACAACTTCCCCGCCCAGCTGTCCGGCGGCGAGCAGCAGCGCGTGGCCATTGCCCGTGCATTGGCGAAAAACCCCAAGATTTTGCTGTGCGACGAACCGACCGGCGCCCTGGATTACAATACCGGCAAAGCCATTTTGGCCCTGCTGCAAAGCAGCTGCCGCAATACGGGAAAAACCGTTATCGTCATTACCCACAACTCCGCGCTGACCGCCATGGCGGACCGCGTTATCCACATCAAAAACGGGCAGGTTTCCCGCATGGAGCAAAACGCCAACCCCCTGCCTGTGGAAAGGATCGAATGGTAGCGTGAAAACCTATGCACTGCTTATGTGGAACAGCATACGCAAGGGCATTACGCGCTTTTTGTCCATCCTGTCCATCGTGGCGCTGGGCGTCGGCTTTTTAGCGGGCCTTCTGGCAACCACGCCGGATATGCGCCTGTCTGCCGATGCCTTTTATGATGAATACAATGCTTTTGATATCAACATCAAATCCAGCATGGGCCTGACGCAGCAGGATCTGGACAGCATCGCCGGGGCAGAGGGCATCAAGGATGTGCAGGGCGCTTATGTAACCGATGTTATGATCAGCGTCAACGGCGATAAAAGCATTGCCACGCGCTTATACGGCATGGATTTTAGCGAGTTTGACCAGGATGACGCCATGAACCGGCTGGAGCTGATATCCGGCCGCCTGCCCGTGCAGAATGATGAGTGCGTGGTGCAATCCCCCTCCACGTTTGGCGCGGCCTATCAGATCGGGGATGCGCTTGTTATTTCCACGGAAAACGCCGGTTACGATACCATGAGCGATACCTATTCCACCATGGAATATACCGTGGTCGGCATCGTCAAAAGCCCCATTTATATGTCCATTGAAAAAAACGCCACCACCGTTGGCAATGGCCAGCTGGGGCTGGTGGCGTATGCGCCCCAAGGCTGTTATAGCCTGGAGGTCTATACCGATGCCTTTATAACCGTGGACGGGGCGGCGGCGCTAAATGCTTTTTCGCCCGAATATCAGGCGCTGATCGACAGCGTTGTCACCCGGCTGGAGGCTTTGGGCATCGACCGGGCACAGATCCGCTATAACAGCGTTTATGATGAGGCCATGGGCCAGATTAAGGAAGCGCAGAGCCAGTACAATGCCAACAAGGCCGAGGCGGACGCCAAGCTGGCCGACGCCCTGGCACAGCTGGAGGAGGCCAAGGCCAAGCTGGAGGAGGGCGAGGTGGAGTATGCCGCCGGCCAGCAGGAGCTGGCTGACGCCAAAGCCAAGCTGGACGAGGCCAGGCAATCCCTGGCCGATGGCCGGGCAGAGCTGGAAGCCATACAGGCGCTTTATCAGCAGGGCCTGGCCGATTATACCGCCGGCCAGCAGGAATACCGGGAGGGCCTTGATGCCTATAACACCGGCCTGGAGGACTACAACAACGGGCTGATCGATTATAAAATTGCCCTGTCGCAATACCAGAGCGCGTTGGAGCAGTACAACCGCATCAGGGAAATATACGATAGTCTAAAAGCCGGCCAGGATATGTTCATCGAGGCACAAATTGCCGAGCTTGAAAAGCTGGCCCAGCTGCTGGAACAGGATCACCCCGAAAGCGCCATGCTGGTGCGCACCTTAATTGCCTATCTGGAAGACGGCCAGGCCGATCCGGACACCATCCAAGGGCTGATCGGCACCCTGGGCGCCCAGCTGGATGAAATGAAAGCCCAGCTGGATGAGGCCAAGGCCCAGCTGGACGAGGCGGAAGCCCAATTGCAGGCGGGCAAGGCCGAGCTGGACGAGGCCAAAGCCCGGCTGGATGAAGCCAACAACCAGCTGATCTATGCCAAAGTTATGCTGGATATTCAAAAAGTGCAGATCGATCAGGGCAAAAAAGCGCTGCAGGAAGCCCAAGCCCAGTACAACAGCGGCTATGCCGAGTATCAATCCGGCGCCCGCAAGGCCGCCAGCGCGCGTGCCCAGCTGGATAACGGCCAGCGGGAATATGAAAAAGGGCTGGCCACCTACAACCAAAACAAGTATGAGGCCGATGAACAGCTGTCCGCCGCAGCCAGGGAAATCGCCGAGGCCCGCCGCAAGGTGGAGGAGATGGCGGGCTGCGAATGGTTTGTGCTGGACCGCAACTATAATGTGGCTTTTGCCAGCTTTACCTCCAACACCGAAAAGATCGCCGCTATCGCCAAGGTTTTCCCGGTTTTCTTTTTCCTGGTAGCCGCCCTTGTTGCCCTGACGACGATGACCCGCATGGTGGAGGAGGACCGCGTGCAGATCGGCACGCTAAAGGCGCTGGGCTACGGCAAGGGCGCCATCATGTTTTATTATGTGGGGTATTGCCTGCTGGCCAGCGTATTGGGGTGCCTGATCGGCCTGGCTTTTGGCTTTACCTTTATGCCCAAGGTGATCTGGAACGCCTACAGCATGATGTACGATTTGCCGCGCATCCTGACAGTGTTCCGGTGGGACTATGCGCTGCTATGCTCCGCTGCCGCCATCGGGGTTACGCTGATCGCCACGCTGGCGGCCTGCGCCAGCTCCCTGGGCGAGGTGGCCGCCACCCTGATGCTGCCGCGCGCGCCCAAGGCCGGCCGCCGCATTTTGCTGGAGCGCATCCCTTCCCTGTGGCGCCACCTGTCCTTTACCCATAAGGTAACGGCGCGCAACCTGTTCCGCTACAAAAAGCGCCTGCTGATGACCATTATCGGCATGTCCGGCTGTACGGCGCTGCTGGTAACCGCCTTTGGCCTGCGCGATTCCATAGGGGCCATCGTAGGGCGCCAATTTGGCGATATCTACCGGTATAACATGAGCATTTACATGAAAACCGACAGCGCACATACCTCGGATGCCACCTTAAAGGCTTTTCTGTCCGACAGCAGCCAGGTGCAGCAATACATGGCCGTGCACGAGGAAAGCGGTTATGTAGCCGGCAAGGAGGTTCACCTGGTTGTGCCGCAAAGCACGCAGGGCTTTGAGGATTTTATCACCCTGCGCAAGCGCGTGGGCCAATCCCCCATTGCCTTTGATGAGGATGCCGTTGTCATCACCGAAAAGCTGGCGGAGGACCTCAACCTCCGCA
Organism: bacterium; assembly: GCA_029006015.1. Lineage (GTDB taxonomy): Bacteria > Bacillota > Clostridia > Christensenellales > SUG1161 > SUG1161. The sequence goes on along the minus strand of JAQXFY010000084.1, from coordinate 4,583 downwards.
CGGGCGATATGGTAATGGTTAAAAATGCCGATGGCAAACCGGCGCAGTTTACCATCACCGGCATTACGGAAAACTATGTATCCGGCTACCTGTACATGGGCGCGCAGACTTATATCCAGGCCTTTGGGCAGCAGCCTTCCTATAAAACGCTGCTGGTAACACTGGTGGACGACAGCGCCGCGGCCCGCACCCAGGTAACCGAGCGCGTGCTTAAAAGCAGCAACATTTCCCATGTGCAGCTGAGCGCGGATATCCAGGATACCTTTGATGACCTGATCAAAAAGATGGATTATATCGTCATCGTGCTGCTGGTATCCGCGGCCACGCTGGCGGTCATCGTGCTGTATAACCTGACCAACATCAACATCTGCGAGCGCAAAAAGGAGCTGGCCACCATCAAGGTGCTGGGCTTTTTCGACAAGGAGGTGGCCGGCTATATCTACCGGGAAACCGCAGTATTAAGCGTGCTGGGCACGGCGGTGGGGTTGGTATTGGGCATTGCGCTGCATGGGTTTGTTGTGCGCACGGCGGAGGTTTCCGGCATGATGTTTGGCCGCCAGATCTCGTGGCTAAGCTTTGTGCTTGCCGCGGTCATGACGCTGGCCTTTACCGTGCTGGTCGATCTTTTGATGGCGGGCAAGCTGCGCAGGATCGAAATGGTGGATTCCATGAAAGCCGTCGATTAGCGCCCGCATATATGCCCATCTATTCAAATGGCGCCGGTTTGAGCCGGCGCCATTTGTTATGGATAAACCGATATCGTGGCCCTATGCAGCGCCATGTTTGCCGCCGCGCCTTTTATCTGGCGGCCAGCCTGCCCGGGCGCCTTCCGTGCCATAGGCGTGCTTTTTTGCCATGGGGGCCGCCGCAACAGGGGCCACCCCTCCTGTTCCCCGCCTACGGGCGCTGCCACACCTTGATTTTAACGCCCGTTGCGCTGAGCGCATACAGCACGCCCCGGTCGGCGGAGGAGGTGCCAAAGCAAAAGCCGGTCAGCCCCTGCATGCCGTCTACCGCCGGAAGCGGAGCGATAACGCGCGTGCCTTGGGTATCGCCGACCACATCGATAAGAAAATAGGCCCACTCCTGCGTGGCGGCCACGGCCATAGGCTCATCCACCTTGCTGCCGGCGGCCGGGGGCACGGCAAAAACATCGGTAAAAGGGCCGATATCGGGCAGCGGACGGGGCTGTTCCAACGCCTTTAAAAGCGCCTCGCGCCCGGCCTGCTCGTCCGACCCCGGCGCGGCGGTATCCGCCCACAGGTTGGGCGTTTGCCAGAAATGCACCTCCGCCTGGCCATCCACATAGACCCACACGGCAAACTTTTCCCCCTCCGCCACATAGTCAACAGGCGGCGGCGTAGGGGTTGGCACGGGCGTGGGCGCAGGCGTGGAGCATGGCTGGGTGGGCGTGGACACAGGCGTTTGCTCCACCCCCGGCGATGCATCGGGCGCGGGCTGCTGCCCCGCACAACCGGCCAGGCCCGATAATACAACACACAGGCATAGCACCATAAAAAGGTACAAACGTTTCATACAGCGTGCCCCGTTTGGTTACCGGATGGGATCGCAATAGAGCGATTCGTAGTATTTAAACAGCGCTTTGTATTCCTCCGTCACACCCTGGTGCGCGGTGCTCAGGTGCGCGTGCGCATCAAAGGTATCATCGTTGCTTAGGCGCTGGATGATATGCACGGCGATGTTGGAGCAGTGGTCGGAAATACGCTCCATGTTGCTGAGGGCTTCGACAAAGGAAATGCCGCTTTGCGTGGAGCATTGGCCTTTTTTAAGCCGCTCGATGTGGCGGGTGCGCAGCATTTCTGCCAGCACATCGATGGTTTCCTCCAGCGGCTCGATGCGCTGGCAGATCACCCGGTCATCGCCTTTATAGGCTTCCATCGTCATATCCAGGATGGCCTGGACCGCGGATGTAACGTGCTCCAGCTCCCTTTTGCCCTGGTCGGAAAAACCAATTTCCTCGTTATGGTTAAATTCCGCCACCTCTGCCATGTTGACGGCATAATCGCCCACGCGCTCCAGATCGCCGACGGTGTGCATCATTTCCGTGGCGCGGTGGCTTTGCTCCAGCGTAACGTTCTTGCCCGTGATTTTGATCAGATAATCCCCCAGCATGGTTTCGCTGCGGTCGAGGAAGGTTTCGTTTTCCTCCAGCTTGGCGCGCTTTTTAGCATCATATTCCTTCAGCAGCGAGGACGCCAGCGAGAAGTTTTCCACAGCGGCCTCCCCCATGGACAGAATGACCTTTTTGCACTGATCCAGCGCCAGGGAGGGGGTTTTTAAAAAGATATCGTCCAGCAGGGCCAGCTCCTGCTCTATCTTGGTGTTGCCGTCATCATGCACCAGCTTGGCGGACAGCTTGATCAGCAGCCCGCAGAAGGGGAACATCAAAACCGTGGTGATGATATTAAACAGCGAGTGGAAATCCGCAATGTTGCCGCGGGTGACCGTGCTGTCCCAGAAGGAAAAACCAAACAAGGCCTGATAAGCGTATACCCCCGCCATGATGACCGTGGCGCCTATCAGGTTAATCATAATATCGATGGCCACGGCGCGCTTGGCCTTTTTGTTGGTGCCGATGGAGGCGATAAGCACCGTGATGCATTTGCCGACGTTCATGCCCATAATCAGGGGGGCCGCCATGGAAAAGGTGACCGTGCCCGTGGAGGAAATGGCCTGCAACACACCCACCGAAGCGGAGGAGCTTTGCAGCACGCCGGTAACCAGAATGCCGATCAGCACACCCAGCAGGGGGTTTTTAAAAACAAAAAACAACTGGCGAAAGCTTTCGGAATCCCGAAGCGGCGCCAGTGTGTTTTCCATGGTGACCATGCCGGTAAACAAAATACCCAGCCCGATTAAAATGGAGGCGATATCCTTGGTTTTGCGTTTTTTGCACAGGATACGCATCGCCGCGCCGATGGCAATGCACACCGGCGCAAAGGAAGAGGGTTTGAGCAGCGCCAGGAAAACATTGTCATTTGAAATATCGCCCAGGCGCAGGATCTGCCCGGTAATGGTGGTGCCGATATTGGCGCCCATGATAACGGGCACCGCCTGCACCAGGCGCATGATGCCGGCATTGACAAAGCCCACGGCCATCACGACCGTTGCCGCGGAAGATTGGATAACCGCCGTTACCACAGCCCCCAGCGCAACGCCCTTGACGCGGTTGCTGGTCAGCTTTTCCAGCGTGCTTTCCAGCTTGGCACCCGCCACCCGCTCCAGGGAGGTGCCAAGCATGCTCATGCCGTATAAAAACAACCCGATTCCCCCGAAAAGGGGAAGCAGCGAAATTAAGTCCATCCCCTAACTCCCTTCACTTTCTCTGCTTGCTTCTCTCAACCCCTTAATTTTACATAAACCCCTGGAATTTTACAAGAAGCAGTAAAAAGTGGGAGCTAAAAATAGCCCGTCGGCCCGGAAACCGGCCCCTGCCTGCGCCCGGCATGGCGCCCGGGCAAACCTTTTGCCGCAGGCGTGCAGCGGCGCATACGGCGCCCTATCCGCGCCCGGGCCGGGGCGCCGGGCCCGGCCGGGGGTTATGGCCCAAACGGAAAGGGCTGCATATCATCGATATCGCCGCACAGCACATATTCACAGCGGCCGGTGTTATCGCCCCCGTTGCAGGCAAAAAGAAATTCCCCTTCCGCCTGGGCGGTTTTGAGATAAAGCTTATACAGGGGGGCGGACTGCGGCCGGAAAATGGCCGTGTGTATGGCCTGGGCACCGTCCTTTGCGGCAAAATCATAGTCCCATATCATGGTTTTGCGGGTAAAAGTGCCATCGGTATGGGATTGCATTTCCCACAACTGGGCGCGAGCATCGCCATAGCGCGGCACCAGCAGCACCCGGTTGGCATCATCGCCCTCCAGCCAGGTTTCCAGCCGGGCGGCAGCAGACAGCTGCTCGCCGGTGGGCTGGTTGATGATGAGCATCAGCGCATCATCCGGCGCCCCCTGCGCCAGGGCGTCATACAAGGTTTGGGCCGGCGTGCCGCGGGCAGCAAGGGGATCGGTCGGGGTCGGCCCGCCGGCCTGCGGCGACGGCGTGCTTTGCGCCGGGGGTGTGGGCAGCACGGGCGTGGCCGCAGGGCGCCCGCAGCCGCAAAGGGCCAGGCAGGCCATGGCCGCGCCCAGCAACACGGGGAACTTTTTCATGCCATATCACTCCTTATCAAACGGGTTTTGCATGTGGATATAGCATGGCCGCCGACGTGTTTTTTTAACCCTAACGGGGCGCAGCGCGCCTGCATGCGGGCGCCCGCTGCATCATGCCCCGGCCGCCTTTAAACATTGGGCGCAAACCAAAAAAGCAGGGCCGGCACCTCATGTGCCGGCCCTTGAAAAAAACAGGTGATCTTACAGATGCGCGGCAATATCGCGCGCCACCACCACGCCGGTGGCCGAGGCCTGAATCAGCCCGCGCGTGATGCCTGCGCCATCGCCGATGGCGTACAGCCCCTCAATGGCCGTGGAAAATCTTTGGTCCACCGCCAGCTTGCTGGAATAGAACTTAACCTCCACCCCGTAGAGCAGGGTGTTTTTGCCATACAATCCGGGCGC
>JAQXFY010000083.1 GCA_029006015.1 bacterium | reverse complement strand
TGTGAGCCATGCAGGAGTATGATATAATATCGAAGATTTCCCAACTGAGAGGAGCGCTTTAGAATGGAAATTACGGTTCAGTTGGCGCAGACACGCAAGCCTAAGCCGCAGGATGAAAGCAAACTGGGGTTTGGTAAACTGTTTACCGACCATATGTTTGTTATGGAATACGATGCCGACCAGGGATGGCACGATGCGCGTATCGTACCTTATGATACCTTCCAGCTGTCTCCGGCCAGCTCGGTTTTACATTATGGGCAGTCCATTTTTGAGGGGCTTAAAGCTTATCGCCGCAAGGATGGCGGCGTGCAGATCTTCCGCCAGCGCGATAATTTTGAGCGCATGAACCGCTCGGCTGCGCGTATGTGCATGCCCCAGCTGGATGTGGATTTTTGCGAGAAGGCCCTTATCCAGTTGCTCAAACTGGAAGAAGAGTGGGTGCCGCATAGCGAGGGTACATCGCTTTATATCCGTCCTACCATGGTAGCCAACGATGCCACCCTTGGCGTGCATGCTGCGCACAGCTATATTTTCTATATCATTTTGTCCCCGGTGGGAGCCTACTATGCCGAGGGGCTTAAGCCGGTTAAGATTTTTGTGGAAAATGAGTATGTCCGCGCCGTTAAGGGCGGAACGGGCTTTGCCAAAACGGCTGCAAACTATGCGGCCAGTATCCTGGCTGGCGAAATTGCGGCGCGCCGCGGTTATGCCCAGGTGTTGTGGCTGGATGGTAAGGAGCGCCGCTATGTGGAAGAAGTCGGCTCCATGAACATTATGTTTGTTATCGATGGCACGCTGGTATCGCCCGCCCTGCAGGGCAGCATTTTGCCGGGCATTACGCGCGATTCGGTGTTGAAGCTGGCCAAAGATAAAGGCATGAAGGTGGAGGAGCGCCCCATCACCATCCAGGAAGTGTTTGACAGCCAGGCTTCCGGCAAGTTGCAGGAGGTATTTGGCACCGGTACCGCGGCTGTTATTTCCCCGGTCAGCCACCTGGATTGGGATGGCAACATTATCGAAATTGGCGGTGGAGAGATGGGCCCTGTAGCGTCTTACATGTATGACACGCTGACGGGGATCCAGTTTGGTGCTAAGGATGATCCCTTCCATTGGATCACCCGCATCAGCTAATACAAGCTATATATCAGGCCCGGTTGCAATCAGCAGCCGGGCTCTTTATGTTAAAGGGAAAACAGGCAGGAGGCATCTTGGGTCCCACCTTTGTTACAATCCATGGCGGGGCGTTTTATCGGTATGGCGCGGGATAACCCCCTTTTTGGGCCTGGTAGGTATGATGTAAGGGAAGGTTCCTTCCTTACCGCGATGATATGGGGCTGTTGCGGGCTTTGTCCGCGATGGGGCAAGCCCCATACCCCGGGATACGATACGGCGCCTGCGGGAGCCGCACCGAAGGAGGAACACTTGGATTTCTTTCACTGCTCGCTCAAAATCATCTCGCGGAACAAGGGACATGCCGCATTTTAAACTTGACAGAGCAAAGCGGGAAGTCTATTATATAAACGGTCATTTGTTTTTTCGGCGGGAAGGGGGAGCCTGTTGCGCACAGTCAATGAAGAAGCCCGCAGGGCAAATCAAACCGAGATCATGGAGGCGTGCTTTGACTGCTATGCGGAGAACGGGCTCTTCGCCGTCGGCGTCAAAGCCGTCGCGGACGCGTGCGGCTGCAACGTGGCGAGCCTGTACCAGTATTTTGACAACCTTGACGACCTGATTGTGAGGTCCACCGAGCACTGCATGAGCAGGGTGGAGGATGAATTCATGGCGAAAGCCCCCATGGACGCGGAGGCGCTGGTGCGGTTTATCGACGAAATCCCCTACTGGACGGCGGAGCACCACGGCAAAAAGTATCGGCTGATGTATCAGGTTTACACCCACCCCAAATACAGGGAATACGGCAGGCAGTTCTTTGAGGGTGTGAACCGGCGCTACACCGAATACGCCAGGCGCCTTGAGGGGCAGCTGGGCATTCCCTGGCAGAAGCTGACGCCGCTGATCTTCATCCTGATCCGCGCGTGCGTGCATTACGCGCTGTTTGAGGATGAGTTCTATTTGAAGGCCCAGATCGGGGTGCTGAAGGAAATCCTGGCGCTCTATATGGAAACATACACCCCGAATACCATGGCTTAGGAGGAAGCACCCATGAAGAAACGCGTTTTGATTCCGCTGCTCTTTGCATGCTTGCTGGCGACGCTGCTGCCCGCATATGCGCTGGCGGATACGGCGACAGGCATCACCTATTACGACTGGAACAGCTCAACCAAAAAGCTGGAAGAAAAAACCTGCACCGCCGCGACGGTCGTCAGCAGCGATGACACCACGTGGGGCGATGATGGCAACGGCGGCTGGTATGTGGTGAACAGCAATGTGACCATCACGCAACGCATTACCGTCAGCGGCGAAGTCCACCTGATTCTGGCGGACGGCAAAACCCTCACGGCCGAAGTGGGTATTCAGGTGGCGG
>JAQXFY010000082.1 GCA_029006015.1 bacterium | reverse complement strand
CACCTCATAGTCGTTGGGATCGTGCGCGGGGGTAATTTTAACCGCGCCGGAACCAAAGTCTTTTTCGACATATTCATCCGCCACAATGGGGATTTCCCGCCCGTTGAGCGGCAGCACAAGCGTTTTGCCCACCAGGGCGGTATAGCGCTCATCCTCCGGGTGCACGGCCACCGCGGTATCGCCCAGCATGGTTTCCGGCCGCGTAGTGGCCACGGTGATGCCGCCCGTACCATCTTTTAAAGGGTAATAAATGTGCCACAGGTGTCCGGGCAGCTCCTTATATTCCACCTCGGCATCAGAAAGGGCGGTCTTGCAATCCGGGCACCACTGGATGATGCGGTTGCCCCGGTAGATAAGCCCTTTTTCATACAGGCGCACAAACACTTCGCGCACGGCGCGGCTGCACCCCTCGTCCATGGTAAAGCGCTCGCGCCCCCAATCGCAGGAGGAGCCCAATTTTTTCAGCTGCTCCACGATGCGGCCGCCATATTTTTCCCGCCATGCCCAGGCGCGCTCCAAAAAGCCCTCGCGCCCCAAGGTACGCTTGTTCAGGCCTTCCTTAGCCATCTGCTCGACGATCTTAACCTCCGTCGCGATGGAGGCATGATCGGTTCCCGGCATCCACAGCACGCTGTATCCGCGCATGCGCTTATAGCGCGCCAGGATATCCTGCAGCGTTTCATCCAGCGCATGGCCCATATGCAGCTGCCCGGTAATGTTGGGCGGCGGAATGACGATGGAAAAAGCAGGCTTGTTTTCATCGATTTTAGCGGTGAACAGCCCCTTGTCCAACCAGCTTGTATAAATCGCATCCTCCACCTGGGCGGGATCATATTGTTTGGGCATTTCGCGGGCCATGGCGATTCTCCTTTCCTATGTAAAAAAGCGCCCTTCCTGATCGGAAGGGCGCGTGTGCGCGGTACCACCTTGCCATAAGGCGCCAAAAAGCGCCTCCTCACAGGCTGTAACGGGCCACCCGCCGCATGTTGCGGTTCCCCTTGGCGACCTTCCCCGCTTTGATGCTGCCCGCCCTTGCAGCCGATGGAAGCGGGCTCTCTTCAAGCGCTTGGCGGGTACTCCTCCAAGTAGCATTCAGTATAAAGCGGTTTTTCTTTCCCGTCAAGGGGTTTGCCGGGCCTCGCGGATGTTATGCACGGTATAATAGAAAAACGCCGCCAGCGACAGCGCCACCGCCGCCGCCATCAAAACCGTGTGCCACGGGGCAATCCACTGGCGGAAGAAGGCCGCCAGGATGGCGATAAACAACCCAAACGTGGCCGCCTTGCCGATGGGCTTGGCCGGGAAAATCAACTTGCGGTTTCCCTTCAGGTACAGGATAGCCGCGCCAAGGATCATAAGCATTTCTTTAACGGCGATAATCAGCACAAATATCCAGTGAATGGCGCCGGACAAGGTCAAACAGGCCAGCACGGTTACCACCATCAGCTTATCGGCCACCGGGTCCGCATATTGGCCAAAGCGGCTGATCTGGTTATACTTTCGGGCGATATAGCCATCGCACACATCGGTCAGGCAGGCAAGCGCATAAATCAAAAGCCCCACCAGCGGATGCACATGGAAATAACACCATGCAAATACCGGAACAAGCAGCAAACGCAGGGTGGTCAGAATATTGGGAATGGTCACGCTGTATCCCCCATTTTTGGACTTTAGCGGCCTTGGCCACCGGCCCATCATAGCACCCTATCCATTATAAATCAAGGCTTCTATCCCCCTGCGGCCCATCCGGGGCAGGCTGTTTGCCGCACCTTTGCCCTTTTCTTTCCCCACGCCCTTCCTTTGGGCAGCCACCGGCATTACGCCGCGCCCCAAGCCCTATATGGATAAGCCCAACATGGCGCCCGTTTTTTCCAACCGGCAGTATGAAGCGCCGAACCGGCCGGTTTATCCTGCAATCCGAGATATCGGTTCCTTCCTTAAATATATCCACACCCATACCGCATGCCTTCTGCCGCACCTGTACGGGGCCCTGTTCGCCCTTTGGGCAGCCGCCGGCATGTATGCTGCGCCCCAAGCCTTATATGGGCGCATAAGCCTGCCCGCTTTGGGCAATTTTTTGCCGGCCGGGCCAATCCATTTAGCCGGTATTATCCCCCGTCTTGGCTTTACGTCCATTTTACAAAAACTTGACGCAACGGCGCTTTTGCATTTTACATCCCGGATTTAAACTTATCCCGTCAAACGACAGAGAACAGACAAAAGGAGTGTGTGTTCACATGAAAAAAGCAATCGGTATTTTAGCTTCCACGGTGGCGCTGGCCCTGTTTGCGGCCGGCTGCGGCCAGGGCAATGAATTTGGGTCCTCCACCCCCGGCCCGCAGGAAACGGGCACGCCCGACACCACGGCCACCGCGCCGGCCGGTTCTTCCTTTGATGCCTCCAAGTCCATTGTCCTGATCTCGCGCGAAAAGGGCTCGGGCACGCGCGGCGCGTTTATCGAGCTGTTCAGCATCGAGCAAAAGGATGAGCAGGGCAACAAGATCGATCATACCTCGGAGGAGGCGGCCATTACCAACAACACCTCCGTCATGATGACAACGGTAGCCGGCAACCCCTATGCCATCGGCTATATCTCGCTGGGCTCGCTCAATGATACCGTCAAAGCCCTCCAGATCGACGGCGTGGAAGCCACGGTGGAAAACATTAAAAACGATACCTACAAGGTATCCCGCCCCTTCAATGTTGTCACCAAAGGTGAAATCAGCGAGGCCGCTCAGGATTTCATGGCCTTCATCCTCAGCGCGGATGGCCAGGCCGTTGTAGAGAGCGATAACCGCGTCAGCCTGGGCAACACCGGTGCCTTTACCAGCAAGCTTCCCTCGGGCGAGGTCAAAGTAGCAGGTTCTTCCTCCGTCACCCCCACCATGCAGGTTTTGAAGGAAGCCTACGAAAAGATCAACCCCAACGTTAAAATCAACATCCAGGAAAGCGATTCGACCACCGGCATCAACAACACCATCGACGGCATTTGCGAGATCGGCATGGCCTCGCGCGAGCTTAAGGACAGCGAGGTTGAAAAAGGCGTAACCTCCCAGGTCATCGCCATGGACGGTGTCGCGGTCATCGTCAATCCCGCCAATACCGCCCAGGGCTTAACCAGCCAGCAGGTTAAAGACATCTTCACCGGCACTACCACCACATGGGCGGATGTGCTGGACTAATCTCCCCCACTTAAAAAAGGCCAGGGGCCGCGGCAAATGCCCGGCCCCTGGCGCTATGGAGGAAAGAATGCAAAATGAAAAGGCTTTCTATACGTAAGCTCAAAGAACCGCTGATGAAAATCCTGTTTGCCTTAGCGGCATGTGTCTGTATCCTGGCGGTTCTTTTTATCTGCATTTTCCTGTTTGCAAGCGGTGTTCCCGCCATACGCAAAATCGGCATATTCAAATTTTTGCTGGGCACACAGTGGCGGCCGGAAAACGATATCTACGGCATCTTCCTCATGATCGTGGGCAGCCTGTATATCACGGCCGGGGCGCTGCTTATCGGGGTGCCCATCGGCCTCCTGTGTGCGCTGTTTATGGCCCGCTTCTGCCCCAAGCGCATCTATAAACCGCTTAAATCCGCCATCGATCTGATGGCCGGCATTCCCTCCGTGGTCTATGGTTTTTTCGGCGTCGTCGTGCTGGTTCCCTTTGTGCGCGATACCTTTGGCGGCACCGGCCTTAGCATACTGACGGCTTCCCCGCTGCTGGGGATGATGATCCTGCCCACCATCATCGGTATCTGCGAATCGGCCATTCGCGCGGTGCCGCAAAGCTACTACGAAGGCGCGCTGGCGCTGGGCGCCAGCCACGAGCGGTGTGTTTTTCGGGTGCTGCTGCCGGCAGCCAAATCGGGCATCATGGCAGCAGTGGTGCTGGGCGTCGGCCGCGCCATCGGGGAAACCATGGCCGTTATGATGGTGGCGGGCAACCAGGCCAGGCTGCCCCACAGTATCCTGCAGGGCATCAGCACGCTGACCACCAATATCGTCATGGAGATGGGCTATTCGGCCGATCTGCACCGCGAGGCGCTGATTGCCACGGCGGTGGTGCTGTTTGTCTTTATCCTGATAATCAACATCTGCTTCTCGCTGCTGAAAAGGAGGTCGCGCCTGTGAAAAAACAGCTCCTGCCTTCCATCAACCGGGTTACCCTGCGCCAGCGGCTGATCTCCTATAAAAAAAGCCCCATGTCGCTTGTTATGTTTTTGCTTGTGGTCATCGCCGCGGGGGTGACGGCGCTATTGGTTGCCTTTCTGATCGGGTACATCCTGATCAAGGGTATCCCCCATCTTACCCCATCTCTCTTCTCTCTCAAATACACCTCCGAAAATTGTTCGCTGACACCGGCGCTGGTCAACACCGTCACGATGACCTTGCTTTCGCTTGTGATCGCCGTTCCGCTGGGCATGGGCGCGGCCATTTATCTGGCCGAATACGCCGGGCGCGGCAACCGCCTGGTGGCCGCGGTACGCCTGACGGCCGAAACGCTGGCCGGCATTCCTTCCATTGTATATGGGCTTTTCGGCCTGCTCTTTTTTGTTACCAGGCTGGGCAAGGATTATACCCTGCTGGCCGGGGCCTTAACGCTATCGATCATGATTTTGCCCCTCATCATGCGCACCACGGAGGAAGCGCTGCGCGCCGTGCCCGACAGCTACCGGGAAGGCAGCTTCGGCCTTGGCGCCGGCCGGCTGCGCACGGTTTTTCGCATCGTCCTGCCCGCCGCGGGGCCGGGCGTGCTGTCCGGCATCATCCTGGCTACCGGCCGCATCGTCGGTGAAACCGCCGCGCTTATCTTTACGGCGGGTACCATTCCCCAATTTGCCGGGCTGATGTCCTCGGGCCGCACACTGGCGGTACACATGTACTCCCTGTCCCAGGAGGGGCTTCACACCAACGAATCCTACGCTACCGCGGTCGTGCTGCTCATTCTGGTAACCGGCATCAACGCACTTTCGGCCTTTGCTGCTAAAAAACTAACAAGGGGATAGCACCATGGACAAAATGCAAATGCAGGATCTAAAGCTATATTATGGGGATTTTGAGGCCCTCAAGGGCATCACGATGGGCCTGCCCGCCCAGCAAATTACCGCCTTTATCGGCCCTTCCGGCTGCGGCAAATCAACGCTGCTCAAAACCCTCAACCGCATGAACGATCTGGTGGAGGGCTGCCGCATTACCGGAAAGGTGCTGCTGGATGGCGAGGATATCTACGATAAAGTGGAAATCAACACCCTGCGCAAACGGGTGGGCATGGTTTTTCAAAAGCCCAATCCCTTCCCCATGAGCGTGTACGATAACATCGCCTTCGGGCCGCGCACACACGGCATCCACAGCCGCGCCAAGCTGGATGCCATTGTCGAAAAATCCCTGCGCGATGCCGCCATCTGGGACGAAGTCAAGGACCGCCTCAAAAAAAGCGCGCTTGGCCTGTCCGGCGGCCAGCAGCAGCGCTTGTGCATCGCCCGCGCCCTGGCCGTGGAGCCGGAGGTGCTGTTGATGGACGAGCCCACCTCCGCGCTCGATCCCATCTCCACCGCCAAGATCGAGGATTTGGCCATGGAGCTCAAAAAAAAGTATACCATCGTCATGGTTACCCACAACATGCAGCAGGCGGCGCGCATCTCGGATAAATGTGCGTTTTTCCTGCTGGGCGAGGTTATCGAGTTTGGCGATACGGAGCGCCTTTTCTCCATGCCGCAGGATAAACGGACGGAGGATTACATTACCGGCCGCTTTGGCTGACCGCCCAGGCTCATGATGGAGCACCTCCCGGCCTTTTTATACCGCCGCATTTTTAATGGGGCGGCATGCTGCCAACTGACCACGCGCTTTCCGGCATGCCGCCGGCTTGCCCCGTGGCGTTCATCCAAAGCCGGGCAGGCCCTGCCCCACCCGGGCAACATCGCGCCGCCCTTACGCGTTTCGCCCGGCCGGATGGCGCCGACAAAACAGGGCGCACCGGCACGGTGTGGATACACGCAAGCGTTGCAGCTTGCAAGCAATAACCATCTTACGATATCACCTGACAGGGGGTTTTGATATGCGAAACAAATTTGATCAGCAGCTGGATGTGCTTAGCCAGGAACTGACCGAAATGGGCGCCCTGTGCGAAAACGCCATCTCCCAGGCCGCCGGTGCGCTTTTGCAGGGGGATTTATCCCTGACGGATGCCGCCATCGCAACCGATGCCGAAATCGACCAGAAGGAGCGGGCTATCGAAGGCCTGTGTTTAAAGCTTTTATTGCAGCAGCAGCCCGTGGCACGCGATCTGCGCCAGGTATCCTCCGCCCTTAAAATGATAACGGATATGGAGCGCATCGGCGATCAGGCCGCGGATATATCGGAAATTATCCGTCTGGCCAATGTCACGGCCAAGGATAACACCCTGCACATCGGCCAGATGGCCAAGGCCACCATGAAAATGGTTACCGAAAGTGTGGAAGCCTATGTCCGCCGCGATGTTGCGCTGGCCAATGCCGTCATCGCCTCCGACGATGTGGTAGACCACTACTTCGATGCCGTAAAACGCGAGCTGATCTCCCTCATCGCCCGGGATGCGGACAAAGGCGAGTACGCCATCGATCTGATGATGATCGCCAAATACTTCGAGCGCATCGGCGACCATGCCGTCAACATCGCCGAATGGGTGGTTTTTTCCATCACCGGCCGCCATGGCGATATGGATACCCCGCCTCCGGCCCGGGCATAGCCCCATACCTTTCGTCCTTTTTGCCCGATAAAAGCCGCCTGGCGCCTACGCTTATTCAACCCCCGCGGAAGACAAATCCCGCGGGGGTGGTTTTACCGTCTTTTTTCACGGGCCGGCTTGTTTTTATTCCTTTACGCAAAACGCCCTGCACATCCGCATGAGCCGGCGATGCCGTTGTATCGCGCGGCCCATATGCCACCATTTATTCGTGCGGCGGTTATGCCTTCCAGCCTACTTATCCATGCCCTCCTCCGCCTGCAAAGGGGCCAATAAATCCGCAAGGGTCACCTGGTCAAAAAATTCATTAATCAGCGCATCCAGTTTTTTCCACATGGGCAGCGTATGGCAGCATGCCATGCGCGGGTATTCCATTGCCCCCTGCTCCAGGCAGGCCACCGGCGCCAGGCTGCCTTCGGTCAAACGCAGGATACTGCCCACCGTATACTGCTTAGGCGCCTGGGTCAGGCGGTACCCCCCTTCCCCGCAGCCCGGCCAGCAGCTTATGCTCAACCAGCACTTTGAGGGTGCTTTCCAGATATTTTTTCGAAATCTGCTGGCGCTTTGCAATTTTCTTTAGCGGAATATACTCCTGGGCCTGATGTTCGTCCAGGTCCACCATGACGCGCAGCGCGTAGCGCCCCTTTATAAAGTTTATCATCGCATAACGCCCCATCCATCCCATACGATCAACCCATGATATAACAGGGCGAACAGGATTTTAAGCCAGCTTCCGTTCCAAAGCCTTGGCCTCTATTGACATATAACGACCCCAGGATTATAATTCCAATAAACCCGCTTAAAAAGTAGGTAATTCGCGTATGAAAGCTGGCCAAATCAAATGAACACCATCCGGAGCTTGCATCGAATGCCTTTTTACATCCCCCCATGCCCGTGGGAATGTTGTTATTAAGCCTTTGCCAACCGATTTAGCGATGATGCATGCAATCATTGTGGAGGGAACAAAGCATGAGCCATATCTATACTTCCGCCGATCAGCTGATCGGCAAAACGCCGCTTTTGGAGCTTACCCATTTGGAAAAGCAATACCAGCTGGAGGCCCGCATCCTGGGCAAACTGGAATATTTTAATCCCGCCGGTTCCGTCAAGGATCGTATCGCCAAGGCCATGATCGATGATGCCGAGGCCAAGGGGCTGCTTGGGCCCGGCTCCGTCATCATTGAGCCCACCTCGGGCAATACCGGCATTGGCCTGGCCAGCGTAGCCGCCGCCCGGGGCTATCGCATCATCATCGTCATGCCCGATACCATGAGTGTCGAGCGCCGTCAGCTGATGAAGGCCTATGGGGCCGAGCTGGTGCTGACCGAAGGCGCCAAGGGCATGAAGGGTGCCATCGCCAAAGCCAACGAGCTGGCCGCCAGCATCCCCGGCAGCTTTATTCCCGGTCAATTTGTCAACCCCGCCAATCCCGCCGCCCATCAGGCCACCACTGGCTCCGAGATCTGGGCGGATACCGATGGCCAGGTGGATATTTTTGTGGCAGGTGTGGGCACCGGAGGCACCATCACCGGCGTCGGAAGCTATTTAAAATCGCAAAACCCCGCCATCCGGGTGGTGGCCGTGGAACCCGCCGCCTCGCCCGTGCTAAGCCAGGGCAGCGCCGGCCCGCATAAAATCCAGGGCATTGGCGCAGGCTTTGTACCGGAAGTGCTCAATACCGGCATCTATGATGAAATCATCCCCGTGCAAAACGAGGATGCCTTTGCTACCGGCCGGCAGATCGGCCATGCCGAGGGTGTGCTGGTTGGGATTTCCTCCGGCGCTGTCGTATGGGCCGCCATCCAACTGGCCAAGCGGCCGGAAAATAAGGGCAAAACCATCGTTGCCCTGCTGCCCGATACCGGGGACCGGTATCTTTCCACCCCATTGTTTTCCGAATAAGGAGCGTTACCATGATTTACGCGGATAATGCGGCGACAACCCGTATCAGCCCCGCTGCAAGACAGGCTATGCTGACGTGTATGGATACCTTTTGGGGCAATGCCTCCAGCCTCCATACGCCGGGGCAGCAGGCGGCGCAGCAACTGCAAGCAGCGCGGCAAACCATTGCTTCCTGCATCGGTGCCCGCCCGGAGGAAATCTATTTTACCTCCGGCGGCAGCGAGGCCGATAACCAGGCCCTGTTCAGCGCCGCCTATCAGGGAAAGCGCAAGGGCAAAACCCATATCATCTCCACCGCCATCGAGCATCATGCCGTTTTGCATACGCTCAACCGCCTGGAGCGGGAGGGCTTTGACATTACGCTGCTGCCCGTCGGCCCATCGGGCATCGTCCGGGTGGAGGATGTAGTAAGCGCCCTGAGGCCGGATACCGCGCTGGTCAGCGTCATGTTTGCCAATAACGAAATCGGCACCCTGCAGCCCATCGAGCAAATTGGCGCCCTGTGCCGCGAAAAGGGCGTACCGTTTCATACGGATGCCGTTCAGGCGGCAGGCCACGTCCCCATCGATGTGGTTTCGCAGCATATCGATATGCTTTCGCTCTCGGCCCATAAATTCCATGGGCCAAAGGGCATAGGCGTTCTTTACGTCCGCTGGGGCATCCCGCTGCTTACTTTTATCGAGGGCGGGGCACAGGAGCGGGGCAAGCGTGCAGGAACCGAAAACCTTCCCGCCATTGCGGGGATGGCCGCCGCGCTTCAGGAAGCCTGCGCCAATCTGGAAGCCCATGCGCGCCAGCTTTCCGCCCTGCGGGACCGGCTGATTAGCGGCCTGTCGGAAATCCCCCATGCCGCCCTCAATGGCGACGCATGCAACCGCCTGCCCAGCAATGTCAATTTCTGCTTTGAAGGCGTGGAGGGCGAATCGTTGCTGTTCTTGCTGGATGATATGGGGATTG